>JAJNBE010000104.1 GCA_021155915.1 Solimicrobium sp.
TCCAATTTACTTACCCCTGTCCCACCACATCAGCATTGCTTACAGTCATTATTATCAATTTTGGCGCTTTTTGTTATAAGTAGTTTCCACATTTCTGATTTTTTTAAAAATGGATGATGAATTATCTAATTCATTTTACCGTTAGCTGTTGAATTGCATCGGTAAATCACGTATATTTCATTATTCTTTATTTTTGCTATTTTTGTTATAAGTATTTTCCACATAGGCGATGCTTTTTGGGACTAATAATTTCGACGTCATGTTGGTTGTTGCTCTGTTCCGTGGAAAACGCGGTATTTATTTGAATGAATTTGAAATTCGGTTGCACAGTTGAAAGTTAAATGGAATCATTTCGTGGCGTGTTATGGCGAAAATACGCAATCTGTAGTGGTTCGCTCACACTTATTTGTCTTAATATCTCCATTTGTGCTAGTCTACATGCAATTTTTCTTATGCAATGGTTAATAGACCATTTTCTCGTTCTAATCAACTACATCCATCATTATTGTAAACCACGCATTGTTACTCCTTGTTATTCCCGCGAGGCGCGGTCAATTAATTTCAGAACACCAAAATCATCTCAATAGTTTACTATTTTTTTGAATTCAGTTGTTCACTGTGGAAAACCCTCTATTGACTTTGGATAATACTAAGTACAATCCCCAAGAAAATTGCCTACTACCTATCTTGAGAGGATAAGAGAGGGCAGTCTACTAACTTAAGAGAAATGTTAATGTTGAAATCGAGTATAGATATGGCCGAAAATATAGATATAGTTAAACCTTCCGGGTATGTATTTAAAGTGCTCTCTGGAGCCATGCATGGCATTGAATTTTCATTGGGCTCACACGCTTACTTTATCTGTGTAAGCAACCCTGAGGGACAGGAAAACCTGGCGCAGAACCTGCAATACGCTGAAAGAACCTTGTATTTGCCAACTGCGAATCCAGGCAATAATTTCGTCGTTAATTTAGCAGATGAAGTTACCGAAGATCAATTTGTGGTCACGGTAAGCCATTCAGACCGGCAAGAAACGGTTAATTTCGGGTTTAATGTCATCTGTCAGGTAGAAGGTATTTACTTTGCATTAAAGCGTGAAGGTGAGGCATGGAGTGAAAATGTGCTTAAGGAGGTCTTGCCGGCTGTTGTCAAGGCGGAAATAGATACAGTGTCAACGCTACCTGCTTCGCATTCTTCTAACTTATCTTCTTCTTCCTTTAAGTATAAGTGGGTCATTGCCGCGAGTCTTGCGCTTTCCTTAGGAGCAGGTTTCTTTGTCTGGCATAAGTATGGTGTTGCACCGCCGGACTTAGCTGCCAACATGTTGCAGCAACTAGACAATAATGCCGGTTATTCGATTCAGCAAGGCCGAGATAATATCTATTATCTGTTCGCACAAAACAGTCAACAAGCGGAATGGGCCCGGCGATCTGTGGCGCGTTTATCGTCAAATGAATCCTGGAAAGTGCTGACAACTCAGGACGAACTAACGCGGTTGACCCGTGTTATGGACCGCAACAACATCTCCTTCTTTACGATCCGATTTAACGAGTTAGATGCCCCAACTTTAGTGATGAGTAGTACCCGTAGTGCTACTGACCCAGCGGCACTGGAACGGGTAAAAAAAGTACTTTTAGATGCCATCCCTTATGCTAAGAAAGTTAATATTGAACTTAAATCAGACCAGGAAATCTTACATCTCGCTGAAGAAGGACTGGCTGCTTTAGGCTTTAATTTTCAAATGACACAGAGTGATAGTGGCGTAACCTTGTCAAGCTCTATTGCGGCTGAAGATAGTCGCATGGCGGAATTTAACCTCTTCGTTGCACAATTTAAACGGCTATGGGGACACCAATATGTTCATTTTTCGGTAGAGTTACAGGATGATGTGTTAAAAGAAAACTCGTATAAATATGGAGAAAATGGCTACGTTAAGTTGGGTAAATCGCATTGGTTATTTAATCCTTAATTAGGTATTTGATGGTAAATGTATTCAGCGTTCACAAGAAGACCCAACGACTAAGAATTTTTTTACCGCATTTTGGGGTCCTTAACACGGAGCTTATAGAGACCGCTCTTGCGGAAAACCTATGGAAAACAGGAAAAATATGAATATTGGTGTAAATAGCATACCAAAGGAGCTTAATACGGTTGCAGGAAAGACAACCGAAGTCATGTCGTTAGATCAGCTGATGTCGGGTCGCGTAGCGCCAAAAGCAACGGCGCTCAGCCCTACTTCTACAACCGCAGCCCCCATTTTTTCCGAAGCAGAACTGCAATTTTTTAGTGCATTTACCCAGAAGATAACAGATGGAACGGTAAGAACCCGGAAAGAGATATCCGTTATTCTGAAAGAAATGGCGTCAGCGACACCTATCAAGGGTTACAAATTGACGCAGGCGAAAATGGATGCGTTGAAGTCTGCCATTGACACGATTGACAACACACCGGGCAAAGATAACTCATCGCTCCGAAATTCACTTCTCGACGAATTTAAAAGTTTGATGAGGATTAGAAAGCTGCATAGGCAAATAAGCCAAAGAATACTTAACCCTACTATGGAAAATGGTGGACTAGATTTGTTTGGTAACCCACGGAAGGAGTGGTTTAAGCACTTATAGCTTTTGTCTTGTTGGCGAGAATCGCAATTTTTGGTTTTATTCTGAGTGATAACACATACTACTGCTCAGATAAGGTCAATTGAAATTGAGTTTCATAACTGATCAATTTTATTTAAACATAAGTATTATCACGTATTGTTTTAGGTGATGATTGATGTAGAATGAACTTTACAGATGGCGTAATTATTGACTTACAAACCAATGTGCGCCGTTGCTGTAACCCTTTTTAACTTGGAGGCTGGATATGAATCAAAATCGAACAGTAGCGTCTTTTATGAAGGCTGCTAAATTTTTTATTTTACCTTGTTCAATAGCGATGCTTTGTGCCTCTTCCTCTTTTGCAGATACTTGCCCGGAATTTAATCGCCTCAAGGAGACACGTACATCAAATGACCGTTTCATAGATAGATTGGCTGGGAATTACTGGGAAATATCTATTTGGTCTAATGTGGGAAATGATACTTACCTAAAAGTGCCTAGTTGGAGTTATTCACAAACTCCCGCAAGTTTCTTTTCGGATGCAAAATTGTTAAAAGTTCAAGTAGAATTGCTAAAGAAGTCCTATAGCTTTTACGAAGCTAAAAACCTTGAGTGCATATATCGTGACGAAAGCAGACCCCAGTATGAGGTCAGAATGTCCCTCAAGCCTACCGGGAGATTATTTAAGCACCCCCAATATGGTTATGAATATATCTATGGTTCTATCACCAATCCATCAAATTGGTTTTATGAGGCTAAACCGCCCGTGTATACAAGAACATGCCCCCGGGCTGGTGAATTAATCAGCAATTGTACCTTTACGTTAAAGAAAAATGTTCAGACAAATGGTTATTGGTCCGATGCCCCATATAGATGCGGTACGAATACCCGTAAAGAGTGTGCGCACCCCAAAGGACAACTTCACCAGCTTATCGACAGAAATGGAGGGGTTTGCGACGAAGTAACTTGCCAAAAAGAGATACGGCAAGTGAACGTTGTGGTGAACGATATAGCTCGTATCCAAGTAGGTGAGCTTGACCCCGGCTATAGGACACCTTGGTACGCAGACCCAAAGAGTGACAAGGCACAATGGATAAAAAAATGGAACGAAACCTCCCTGGAGGGTCAAAATGTTACTATGGAGGGGACTTGGTTGTGGAAGGAGTTCAATAATAACGATGAGCGGGAGATCGCAAATAACGCTACTAACCTAAAAGGAACATGGCCTGACTATAGTGGCCTTGGATACAAAAAAGTGGATAGAAATTAAATCCGCTATGATTGAATTATTCCCTCAAGTCGCGTTATTGTTTACTTGAGAACTGCGCCGTAAATTAGTTATCTATTAAAGCCCTGGTAAAACGCAAGTTTTTACTAGGGCTTTTTTTTAAAGTGTATTGTCTAGTTCTTCAATATGCTCAATTCACAGATAGACAAACAAGTTCAAGCGTTCATTCTACGCTTGTTACCTAAATAAGAGACCTGTGCACATACATGGACGCCTTTCCTTGGCTGTGCTCAGTAGGCATTGTCTTTGGCTCGCTTACTGGTTAGGGCTAATAACTCGGTGTGCGCTATACTGTAATCTTTTCAACTGTGAGGCTGGGTATGAATCAAAATCGAGCAATAGCGTCTCTCTTAGCGACTGCTAAAATTGTCCTTTTACCTTTTTCTGTAGGCTTGCTATTTGCTTCATCTTCTTTGCTGACAGTTGCCCTAGCTTTCAAAATGTATTGGCAACACGTACATCAGGAGACATGTTTATAAAGAGAATGGTTGGGAATAACTGGAGATTATCTCTTTGGATTGATTCGGGGAATGGCAGTTATGAAGAAGCCGCTGATTGGGCTTACCCACAAATCCCCCCAAGTTACTTTACTAAAGCGGAATTATGGAAAGTTCAAGCAGAGATGTTGAATAGGTCCAATGACGAATCAGATGCGAAAATTCTTGAGTGCTTATATCGGTATGAAGGCAATAGCAGATACCTGATCAAAATGTCAATGAAAGTTACGGGAAGATTATTTAAGCACCCTCAGCTTGGTTATGAATATGCCTATGCTTCCCTTAATAATAAATCTAACTGGTCTTATAAGTCTGATGCTATCTATAATAGAACGTGCCCTCAGCCTAATCAGCCAATCAGCAATTGCACTTTCACCATAAATAAAAATACTCAGCCAAATGGTTATTGGTCCGATGCAGCGTATAGATGTGGTAATAATCGACTTAGCGATTGCTGGGCCCACAAAAACGAGGTCCACCTATTAATGGACAAAAACTGAGGGACGTGCGAGGAAGTAACTTGCCAAAAAGAGATCAAGGAAGTAAACGATCACGTAAATAAAATCGCTATGATCCAATCAGATTCTTGGCGGCGCTTCGCCAATGCGTGGACGGGTTGGCATGTAGACCCTGACAATGCTAAGGATGCTCACAGAAAACACTGGAGAAAAGTATGGAAGGAAACTCAGAATGGCGAAAATGTGATAATGGAGGGAAGTTGGTTGTGGGAGAACTACTTGGATGAAAACGAACGGGATATTGCAACTACTGCTACGAATCTAACAGGAACATGGCCTAACTATAGTGGCCTTGGTTACAAGAAAATAGATGTAAAATAAGTACTACTATGGTTGGAGTGTTAACTCAAGTCTCATTATTGTTTTGTGGGAGACCAGTGAGGTAAATGAGCTACCTGCCAATCCCTGGGTAAAAAGAAGTTTACGCCGGGGATCTTTTAAACGTAATTTTTAGTTCTTCCACGTTTTGAATTGACAGATAGGTAAACAGGTTCGAGCAAGCTACCTACACTCTTCTTATTATCTAAATATAATAAGTCTTGCATTAGATTTTGAAAGATTACTTTTTCGTAAAAAACTATATTACGGTGATGCGGAAAACAGCTAGAGGCCCCCGGATTCAAACTCTCCACACGTAGAGCCACTTAACGATTACCTCGAACTCATTTTAGATAGGAGTCTTGTTAAGACTTAGGAGTATTATAAGCAAAAAGGATCAGGTTTTAAGCTGATCCTTTTTTACTTCACATAGCGAATTCAACTATTTAAGTATGCCTATTGCCTAATCACATCCAACTGATGCGCGAACATTGAATGTCGCAGCTTTGGGCGGTTAAATAATTTAATAACTGGCGTCCCCAAGGGGATTCGAACCCCTGT
>JAJNBE010000105.1 GCA_021155915.1 Solimicrobium sp.
GAATGGGCCATTGATGGAAACCGCTTGCAACCCGAAGTGGCGAACAAAGCCCGCGAATGGCTCACAGAAAACGAAGGCCAAAGCGCTCTTGGCGACTGGGACATCAGCCGCGACGCGCCTTATTTTGGAATTGAAATTCCCGATGAACCGGGAAAATATTTTTATGTCTGGTTAGATGCACCGGTAGGCTATTTGGCGTCGCTCAAGAACTACTTTACTAAAATCGGCAGCGATTTTGATGCATTTATGGCGGATCCAAACACCGAACAAATCCATTTTATTGGCAAAGATATTACCTATTTTCACACACTTTTTTTTCCGGCAATGCTTAAGTTTTCTGGTTACAAAGTACCGGACCGCGTTTTTGCCCATGGCTTTGTCACCGTCTCCGGTGAAAAGATGTCTAAATCACGTGGCACTGGGATTTCACCGCTCAAATATTTAGATATCGGCATGCATCCGGAATGGTTGCGCTATTATTTGGCCGCAAAATTGAATGCCAGAGTGGAAGATATTGATTTCAGCGCGGACGACTTTACGGCCAGAATTAATGCTGACCTAATCGGTAAATACGTCAATATAGCTAGTCGCGCCGCTGGCTTTATCGGCAAACGGTTTAACGGTGAAGTCAATACCGAATGGGCAACCGACAAAGACCCATTTTTAACCAAAATTCGTTGTATTGCACCGGAAATCCAAGAATTATATGAAGGTCGTGAATATGGTAAGGCGTTACGCGCCATCATGGAACAAGCGGACAAAATCAATGCTTTTGTTGATGCCAATAAGCCTTGGCTGCTTGCCAAAGACACCGCAAACGACGCTGCCTTACAAGAAGTTTGCAGTCGCTTAATCGAAGCATTCCGCCTCCTAACCCTTTTTTTAAAACCCGTACTGCCGCAAATCGCCAAGCAAGTGGAATGCTGGCTCGATATTCAACCCATGCAATGGTCTGATGTAACATCTACATTGCCAAACGGTCACAAAATAAATACCTATCAATATTTATTAACCCGCGTTGAACCCACTGTTTTTGACGCACTCTTTGAGGCGCCAATTGAACCAACCACCGCAACCTTGGGCGTCGATATCGAAAAAGTCAGCGCAGAAATCAACATCGATGACTTCGCCAAAATTGATTTACGCGTAGCCAAAATCGTTAATTGCGAAGCAATAGAAGGCTCTGACAAACTTTTACGGTTCACGTTAGATCTCGGCGAAGGTCGTACGCGTAATATTTTTTCCGGGATTAAAACAGCCTACCAACCCGAGCAATTAATTGGTAAGTTGACGGTCGTGGTAGCCAATCTGGCGCCACGTAAAATGAAGTTCGGCGTTTCTGAAGGGATGGTGTTATCCGCTGCATCAGCCGACCTTAAAAGCAACCCGGGTTTTTATATCCTGGAACCATGGCCAGGTGCCAAGCCTGGAATGCGTATCGGTTGATAACTCAATTGGCCGTTCGAAGAGTATCAAACATAGTTTGACATTATGCAAAGCTATTTTGCCCAATTTAATACAACTTTATGCTTCGTCAGGGCTGGACATAAAACTTATTTTCAGACAATTAAAGATTTCGACGGGACAGAGTTATCAAGAATAAAGACAATTATCTTTTCTTCATTTCTCATTAGACCGCTGCAACTTTCTGAAGAGGCAGAAGGATATTCAAATGTTGAACTAGAAATAGTTTAGCGAAAGGCGTGGGACGCCACGAAGCTCAGCGCATTCCGTCCTCATTAAAACCCTGGGTTTTAATGTAAAATGACACTCTTTTCTAACCGGGTAGCTCGTATGCGATTTTCTAAACAAAAAACAAATTATCAGTCGGAAATTACGCTATTTCTTGAGGAGCTGAAAAAAACCAATCCCCACTTGGAGCAGGATCAACGTGCTGGCCGTGCTTTGCTTTGGGATAAAGCGCCACTCAGCTCAGCTGAACAAGATCGTATTTTCAATTCGCCCATACCCCTCGGTTCACATTAGCTTTTACTTGAACCGAATTTCCTTGTTCAAGAATGCTTGATTTAGAGAATAACCTTCATCGAACCCCTAACAGCACGCCAGATCTGGTGGACGGCATTGCACGCGCCAAACTGTATGGCGAACCGCTGTTCAAAATGCCCAACGATTTATATATTCCGCCCGATGCGCTGGAAATTTTCTTGGAAGCGTTCGAGGGACCATTAGACCTATTGCTCTATCTAATTCGCAAACAGGATTTCAATATCCTCGATATTCCTATGGCCAAGGTAACACGTCAGTACTTGGATTACATCGAGCTTATTCGTAAAAGAAATCTCGAATTAGCCGCCGAATATTTACTGATGGCAGCAATGCTTATTGAAATTAAATCCCGTATGCTATTGCCAGTAAAAAGCGGCGATACCGGCGTTGAGGTAGATGATCCACGTGCCGAATTAGTACGACGTCTTTTAGAATATGAGCAAACCAAATTAGCTGCAATGGATTTGAATGCATTGCCGCAACGCGGCCGTGACTTTTTCTGTACGCATGTAGCCGTCGAAGAGAACACCATTTTGCGTTGGCCCGATTTTGAATTAGCGGATTTGCAAACAGCCTGGACAGATATTTTTAAACGGTCAAAACTAGTCGCCCACCATAAAATTACCCGCGAAGAGTTATCAGTGCGTGAACATATGTCAAGCATTTTGCGCCATTTACAATCAGCGCGGTTTGTCGAATTTTCTGACTTATTTGATGTTACTCGTGGCACGCCGGTAATAGTGGTTAATTTCGTCGCCCTTTTAGAATTGGCCAAAGAAACGTTGATCGAAATCACTCAGGCAGAGGCGTTTGCACCCATCTATGTACGCTTGGCTTACTCTCCTACCTAAAATAAGTCTTAAACGTATTTTCCTTTCTACTCATGAAAATTATTACCTCTATTGACGAGTTGCGCGACCAATTACGCGGCCAACTGCGCACAGCCTTTGTACCAACCATGGGAAATTTGCATGAAGGACATTTGTCTTTAGTACGTTTAGCCAGACGCCACGGCGATCCGGTCGTTGCATCCATATTTGTTAATCGGTTACAGTTCGGTCCGAATGAGGATTTCGATAAATACCCGCGTACATTTCAAGCTGATATAGATAAGTTAGAAAAAGAAGGCGTATATGTTCTCTTTGCGCCAACCGAAAAAGATTTGTATCCGGAGCCGCAAGAATACCGTGTTCAGCCACCAGGAAATTTGGGGGATATCCTAGAGGGCGAGTTCCGTCCAGGTTTTTTTGTAGGGGTTTCCACTATCGTGCTGAAATTATTTTTATGCGTTCAGCCACGCGTCGCCGTGTTCGGAAAAAAAGATTATCAACAATTGATGATCATACGAAATATGTCCAGGCAGCTAGCCTTACCAACGGAAATCATCGCTGCAGAAACTTATCGTGCCGAAGACGGTTTAGCTCTTTCGTCGCGCAATATGTATTTATCTGCCTCAGAACGCATCGAAGCACCACATTTACTTAAAACCTTACATAGCCTCAAGCATGACATACGTTCAGGCCGTAAAGATATCGCTGAGCTTCAGAAAATCGCCATGGCACGTTTAGTGGAACGTCAGTGGAAACCAGATTATATTTCAATTCGTAAACGCTGCGATTTACAACCGCCTAACACGGATGACCTGACAAACAATGAACCGCTAATTGTACTAGCAGCAGCTAAATTGGGCACCACTCGGCTAATTGATAACGTCGAGATTTGAGCGATTCATGATACTAGAGCCCTCTGCCCAACCGTAGTGAGCGAGCCAAGGACAAGGCGCACGGAGCAAAGCAACCAAAGCGTATTTGGGATCACGAGAATTGCGAGTGCCTCAACGACACACTGGCCGCTCAATAAGGTTGCAATGCCGAAATCTACAAATAGGTCACTCCTTATTGCCTAACGTAAAACGCAAGTCAGCAGCCAATAGTAAGTCCCCCGAACAATACGAATATTCTGAGCATATTCTGCCAATTTTTTTCGCAATGTACTGTCAGTTGGAAAATTAACAATCATTTCATGACGGCTTTCATCAGGCAAACGCCGGATTTGATAAGTATTACCCCCTGAATCGGTACGTGCAATTGGTGTACTCGTACCTTCCACATAACATTGGTCAAATATCACTAGGACTGTTCCGCTACCGCATATCTTTTGTATTGTGTGTAGAAAAACCGATTGCTCGGAACGCTTTATATGAGACCACCAAAATCCCGCGACACAAGCATCAAAGGGACCATTATGCTCCGTAAAAGCATCTGCCAGCTGATAATCAATTTTTTTAGTGCCTGAACGGTCACTCGCTTGTTTGGCCTTAGCAATTGCTAACATAGCCGCACAGCTATCTGTAGCTAAGACCTGATTTGCTTTTGTTGCATATAGCTCTGTCCAATACCCCGTGCCGCACGCGACTTCGAGCACTTTTCTATTCTTCAGCAGGTGTTGCAATTGTTTGGCAATGCCAGCCAATTCAGTTTGAGATTCCGGCCGTTGATACATTTCTTCATAGTGCTCTGCACAGTGAATATAATAGTTCTGCAAATTTGTATTCATTTCTTCACTTGATAATTGGTCGATACTACAAGAGCGATATTTTTTAACCTAGAACTGGTACTTGGTAGTCTTCATCAAAGCCTAGCAACATTCGATCGATCAATTTACGATTCAATGTGGGAACCAGCAATTCAATAAAAGTATATACATAACCACGTAAATAGGCGCCCTGCTTTAACGCGATACGCGATGTATTTGTTCCAAAGAATTCGCCAACCGGAATGGATTGCAGATTTTTATCTCGCTCTACGCTAAATGCCATTGACGCAATAATTCCCACTCCCATGCCAAGCTCTACGTAAGTTTTTATCACCTCCGCATCTATCGCCTCCCATAAAATGTCCGGTTTAAGCTGATGTAAAGAAAAAGCGTGATCAATTTTGTACCGACCAGAAAAAGCCTTGTCATAAGTAATTAGCGGATAGTTGGCCAGCTCTTCTAAACTCAGAATGTCTACTTTTAATAAAGGATGCTCTTTCGGCACCACTAACACGTGTTCCCATTGTGAACAAGGCATAGTTATTAAGCCATCGACACCCATAATTGATTCGGTTGCAATCGCCATATCGGCTTGCCCCCGTTGTACCATCTCCACTAATTGTTTTGGATTACCTTGTAATAACGATAAGCGTACTTTGGGATATTTTTGAATAAAGGCCTGTACCACAGCCGGCAATGTGTAACGCGACTGAGAATGCGTAGTTGCGATAGTCAAACTGCCGCTATCTGGCGCAGCAAATTCACGTCCTATGTTTTTTAAACCTTCAATTTCCTGAATAATCAATTCGACTGATTTCAATATCAATCGACCTGGTTCGGTCAAGCCTCGAATGCGCTTACCATGACGAGTGAAGATCTCCACACCTAACTCTTCTTCTAATTCAATGATAGCCTTCGAGACGCCGGGTTGAGAAGTGAATAATGCTTTAGCCGTTTCGGTCAGATTAAAATTTTGTCGGACCGCTTCGCGCACAAAACGGAATTGATGTAAGTTCATGCTACCTTTTAAGTTTATTGGTTATTGACCTATAATCCTAATTTTCTCTGTTGCCCGGTTCTTAGCTTCGATAACAGATTGGATTTATTAAGGATTTCGCTCTTTACCTATT
>JAJNBE010000106.1 GCA_021155915.1 Solimicrobium sp.
CAATTAAAATGTACTAAATACATAAGAATTACGGACGCAACGCCGTATTTAACTCGCGTAGCAGAGTGCGTAAAAGTTTCTCCTGTGGATTAACCATAACTATTCAGACCTCTGCATAACCTGCTGTGCTAGCCAAATACGGCGTTGCGCCCTGCTCGCGATTCTCGTGTACACTTCAATACTGTGCTCCGTGCGCCTTGTCTTGAACTCGCCCGCTACGTTGGGCAGAGAGTCAGTCACTTGTGGATATCCACAATATTTAAACGTTTTATGTATTGCTATACTGCAATTTCTTAAGCTTTCCCTTCGGGTGGTTTAAGTTAGCTAAGCAAGATTTTGCGTAAATGCGACGTGAAATCATGCCAAAACCGCTGCATTTATTAACGCCATTCAGAACGAAAGTACCCAATGAATAAACTAATTTCTTTAAGTACATTAGCCCTAGCGCTGGTTTCAACCTCTTATAGCATCGCTAAATCCTCTGAATCGGTTTACACCAGGTCTCAACATAGATTGCCGAATACGATAAGGTCAGCAGAAACAGAACCCATCATTATGGGATATTTTTCTAATTGGGACCTTTATAACAAACAGCTGGGCTCAAAAACACCTGATATAGATTTTTCATTTAACAGTAAACAAAATTTGTACAAATTAGCCAGACTGAATACGGTGGCGTACGCGTTTTTTGAAGCCGCACCCGACGGCACTATTCAGGCATCTGATCCGTGGAGCGATTTTGATTCAAGTGACGCGCAATTTTGCGCGTCTAACCCTACTATTTGCTTTGCCAAAGGCAACGGAAACGTTGACGGGGGTTACGGCAATTTCAATAAGTTTGCCAATTCAGGCACTACCAGCGGTATAACAAATCGATTAATTGCCTTTGGCGGCGCAGGCCATGATAAGCAAGTCCAGGATGCGATGAATAACCCCGATAATTTTGTCCGCTCTCTTAAAGTATTGAAAGGGACATATAACTTTACCGGGCTTGATTTTGATTACGAACCTCTCGGCGGCGTACCCGCTGAGTACGTTGCAAAACTGATTAATTTGATGAAAAAAGTGCGTAATGAGATGGGGGACAAGTTTATGATTACCTACACCATCATTCCAAATCAGGACTCCATTAAATACTTTGGTAGTGATGCTTGGCAGGAGGTAGTTAAGACAGTCAACTATATTAACCTAATGAATTACCATATCTTTGGCGCGTGGGAGACGAGCACTGGGTTACAGTCGCCCCTCTACATTGTGCCTGGTACAGGCGGTTCTGGTACGTTTAGCAGTGAATCCGCAATTACTCAACTTAACGTCAGCGGTGTACCTTCGGAAAAGATTGTATTAGGCTATCCGTCTTATGGCCGAGCCGTATCTGGGACGGCAAGTCCTGGCTTAGGTAAAAATTTTACAGGTACCTATCGTGGCAATCTCGATTTACCACAGTGTGCGTTAAGTGCTTCCATTACTGACCCAAATGCTTGTGGCGGAAACATTACCTACTCGGCGATTATTGCCAACAACTATGTCATAAAAGACCAGGTCCAAAATGGTGTTATTAATGGCTCATTTAGCAATTTTTCTGCTGAAACTGACAAGGGAACTGGACAGGCGTTTGTAGCTTTTGACAGTACTTTAGCTATCGCCGATAAAGTAACTTATGCAAGAAAAAAGGGGCTTGCTGGTGTGATGACCTGGGGTATAAACTATGACGTGCCAGCGGTGAACGCGGACGGCAGTCCAAATAATTCTTCGTTGCTGAATGCGGTCAATCGTGCTTATCGAATAACACCGCGTCCTGTTACCCCGCCCCTCCCCGGAGCTCGTTTTATTCTTCAGATAAGTAATACTTCTCCAGATGTGTATGGTGCTTTTGCATCTGCGACCTTGGTCATAAATGGTGGATGGTATGTGTTTGGTAATGAATGGAAAGAACCTGTATCACCGCAAAAAAATCAGTCTTGGGGCACTTATGAATCGGCTCAACCCGATTCAGGAGTTATTCGTAACGAGAACCTTGATAAGTTTTTTTCAAATAACGTGCAATCATTTACAGCTTCGCAAATTCTTATTAACGCGTATAACAGTAAATCGGACCCACTCAGCGCACCAGCAAAACAAATTAAATGCCCAACGGGAAATTACACGTTTGTCGCTGGGCACTCCTATAACTTGATGATTAACCCTACAACAGAAAGTTGTGCCGTAGGAATTATGAATTAGGCGAGTGTCGTATAAGCTTACTTGACTTCTTTTTTGTACTAGCGTCAGCCGAGAACTGATGAGCGTATTTCTTACTAAGAAATACGCTCTATCAACTGGCTTTAAAAAGTCAGATTACTTTAACCTTACCTTAGCCGAGATCAAATTTCTGGGAAGACCGCTCAAAACTTGATGAAGTAGATTGGGCCTTACAAAGGGATAATGATTTTTTTTTGACTCTGAATCAGTTGTCAAAGCAAGTTGGCTCAACAAAGGGGATGACCTCTTCCACCTATCCATCGACGTCGAGGCAGCTTTTGTCGAATTAGATCAAGAGAGTAATAAGTGTAATTATTGCCGGGCCGAAAATCTCACAACATCAAAAGCGGTTATGGTTTAAATCATCCTTAACAAAGCGACGTAGGATAGGAAAAAAATGAAAATAGCCGCCCTGCCAGCAATTTGTTGGGCAGTGAGGATTTTTTAGGAGATATTAATACGAGATGGTTGTCTACGTGACGCAATAATAATCTTTGTTCCAATTTTGGATGTGGTACACCTTTGATCTAATTGGTTCGTTATCTTCACTCAATAGTGACTTTTTATGAAAAAAAATCGTGCACACCTTACAAAATTCGAAGATGCAATTGGGTGAAATCGATATTGCCAAAACTAAACTTAATCTCAAATCTAGCAACGATGTACCGCGAATCTCTCATGTTTGCACCGTGCGCTAAATGTAGGATTGCGGCATGCTATTTTATCCCTGCGTAAAGAAGACATTACCGCGGCGGTGAAAAAACAGACGGGCCGACTAGCCCGCCCGTGTCCGCCCCACCCGTTAGAAATAAGCGCTCCCGATTGTGTCGTGACGGAGCTGCGCGGCAAATTTGCATAGTCAACCCAGAGAGTCTCCACGGTTTTTCAACTCATCAAAGCCATTTTTTTAAGTCTCATCAACTGCAATAAAGCTGTGCAATCGTCTCAATCGGATCAGCCTAATCGGTCGCTAATACAGTAGATTTCCCACATGTGTGCAACGTCTATTAAAGCCTTGCCAGTGTATTTCAGGCAAATTTGACGTTGAGCAGCTGTGTGTCACGAACACTAATCTAACGTAAATAATATCAAATAATAAATAGTATTTAACATGTTTTTGAATTATTATTCGCTCCGCAATACGAAAATTATTTTTTTATTAACTAAAAAATAGAGATTTGCTCTAAGAAATATTTTTATTAATTTTACTGGAACTCAAACGATGACACAGAACACAACAACTTCTAATAAGCATAATAGTGGCAAAATTTCTGCAAAAGCCAAGTTTTGTAAAACCTTCTTTTTATCTATTTCCGTGTTGACACTATGTTCAGCGCCAATTCATGCTGAAGTATGTCCTCCGAATAGGGGCCACGTGTTAAAAAAAGTCGAACTTCGTGGAGATAATGAGAATGGTGATTCGGTTACCTGCACCTATACAGATGTGAATGAAAAAGAAATTATTTTTAATAAAGGGAATAAGTCTGGGGCGGGTAATTTGCATGCAAATCCCTTAGTAGTTACGCCAGCTAATGCAGCCGACTGGAGAGACGCTCAAGATGGCCTCGTGTGTAAACCGATGACGAATAACCGATGCGAATTCATTAATAAAAATATGGAAACTATTCACTTCCCAGACCAGTGCGGCAATTATTCACTGATGGAGGCGTGGGAAAGATATTACAAGTTGGCGGATGCGTTGGAATTTACGGTTGATGAGTTTCTTTCAACAAAATTTGGAGAAGCTGGGAGGTGTTTCGAGATGCTGCAGGAAATGTGTAAAGGTAATACTTCTGCGTATTGCAAGGTAGAAGATTAGCTCTTAAATTTTCTGTTTATGACGGAACGGGAGGGATTTGAACCTCCGGTACCTATTTGAGTACCCCAGATTTCGAGTCTGGGTCGTGCTACCCGCACTATGCCTTTATCTTCTCACCATAACGAACTGATTTACTGCTATCAACGGATTGCTTTCTTTCAAACATCGCCGAATTCGTATAGCAAAGATAACTTCCGTGAAAGCACCCATACCACGTACACACGATGACGACAATTTGACGGCGTGGAAGTTGACTTGGAAAATGAGCTCGCTAAATACAAATTCAATACCCTCGCTGGTCTCACTAATCTGCTGTCCAATCGTCCATACATCTAACGAAAATTCCTGTAATGAGTCCCTGCTGGGATTACCTTTAGAAGAATTTGCTGCATCGAAATAGTTACCTAACGTGACGTGAGGCATGAGTTGGGTTCGGACTACTCTGATCTACTCCTCATTAGGTCATTTCAGCTGTATTTTGTATAGCTCGATTTCCCGGATGTTTTCATATTGTTTGGTTTCGCCATTCAAGATGTTGAGGTAGTGTTGATACTAAGGCCGACCGCCCACTTGCTTTTTCATTTGCACCACCTTGCTTGGAGATAGTACGCTCTGTTTCATCAATACCCGCCTTCGGCGCCTAAAAATATTTAAGACTTTAATGTTTACCAGGGCTGAACGAGTTTCTCGAGAGCACGTTCAAGCTTTAAACTTAATTGACATCGAATTCTATGGCCGCATGCTTTTCAACACTAGATGGCAATCCAGTAATGAGAAAGCAATAACAAACGCGTGGAAAATCTATAACGCCCATCTAAATGACAGCAGCTACTCGAACAGCGATTCTGGTCAAAAACCGGAGATCAGAACTTTGCAAAAGTACTTTATGAAAAGTCGCAATCTCTAGGATACGATTTTGATGAAGTTCAACTAAGGCGCGGCGTTTATAGACCCCAAGCACATGTTATTCTTGAAAATGCATAACTAGCTGTACTTAATGGCTTAGCAAAAGCACTGCATAAAAATACTTTATCAGTAACAATTGTTGAGTCTCCTCCAAACTCTGGTGTATAAAACTTATCCAAAACCCGAATTTTATAAACAGCTTAAATGATAGGTTACAAATTTCAATTTACTGTTCCCGTTATTAGATTGTTTTCGATTCGGTCCAAGTATTAGCTTTCCGCATTTTTTTAAAAAAGCTTATTAAACTATTTCAGCGTGATAGATTCTCTTAACCTTAACGCCCCTATTTCCCTCGCCTGCAATCCATTAAACATTTGCATTTTATTCCTTGCCTCATTCATGCTGAACGTTATAAGCCGGAAGCAGTACAGAACCGGTAAATGCGCAACTGAAGGACAATCATGGCGGCCGTCCGATTTGGGTATAGGGCAATGAGAAAGTCACCAAACGCCAGATATTTGGAATTCTCGTAATAACGGGTGCACAGTTATTGCGTCTCATCACATGACTTGTTTGGTAAGGTTGGGCTTGTCAGAATTTCGAACTTCTAACCAATTTATGATAGCAGCGTTGCTTCGATTAGATGAAAACAGGGGAATTATCTTGAGCGGATATAGAAAAATGG
>JAJNBE010000043.1 GCA_021155915.1 Solimicrobium sp.
CGCTGCACTTGCGGAACGGACTTTCCCTACCAGGAAAGTTTCCTGAGCTCAAGGGTTTCGCAGTGCAGGCACTGCACGTGCGGAAGAGACTTCCCTACCAGAAAAGTTTCCTGAGCTAAAGGTTTGACGCGCCGGACCACTTAAGAAGCGCACTTGCCTCCGTACTAATGGAAAATTTCGATTTAAATTTTATGCTATTTTCTGACTTGTTCCTTGTCAGAGGCACTTAAGTTAACCTTGGCTGGGACATTTATTTGAATGTTTTATTCCGATCAGATCGACTAGAATCAATCAACCACCCCGCACGCAATACGCGCACCACCTCCCCCAAGTTTAACCGGATGATCATTAAAGTTATCATCACCTACGTGCACCATAAGAGCCAATCGATGGACGCGGCTCAGATTTTTAATACGAGGGGCTAACACGGGCGTGGTAGCGGTGCCGTCTGCTGCCACGTACAACCCAGGCAAATCACCCAGATGGCCGTGCCCGAAAGGGCCATGATGTTTTCCGGTCTTTTCAGGGTCCCAATGACCACCAGCCGCGCCTGCAACAGTCACCACACCATTTGCAGTAGTATTACCGCAATCCGGTTTTTCATGAAAATGAAAACCATGCATGCCTGCTGGCAAATTTTTTAAGTCAGGCGTGATTAACACGCCCCATGGTGAGGTTACCAGCGAGACGTTGCCAATAGGGGTGATTTTTCCCTCGGCATCTATTTTATTCATGACAATGTTGGCTCCCGCGAAAGAAAAGGAGCTAACCATGGCAATTAACACCACGCTGCTCAGCTTGAGGATGCAATTCATTTTTCTGTTCATTTTGGCTCCTGTAGATTTTCGTTGAAATAACTTAGTGAAACTTCCAATCAGCCCCGAGGTTACCACGTGATTGACTACTTCTTTTGCTTTCTTCACTCCAAATCAGGTCTTCAATTCCGCACTGCGGCTGGTATTCTTTTACCACTTCTAATAACCATTTCCGCAACGCCTCATGGTCAAAATTTTGGCATGCAATATCCAGTTTTTCTAAAATCATTTGCAATGCTGGCCACTCCAGCATACTTTCTTGGGCGCGCAAAATCAGTGAATGCTCAGTGCAATCAACATTATCTCCAATGAGTAACTCTTCAAATAGTTTTTCCCCAGGACGCAAACCAACATGCTGAATTTCAATTGCCTTTTCATCGCAACTTTCGGTTTGCAATAACAGCCCACTCAAATGCACCATACGCTCGGCCAAATCTAAAATTCTAACTGGCTCGCCCATATCTAAAACGAAAACATCGCCACCCGTGCCCATAGAGCCTGCCTGTAATACTAACTGTGCTGCTTCCCGAACAGTCATAAAATATCGCGTGATATCCGGATGCGTCAAAGTAATGGGTCCCCCCGCCATAATTTGTTGACGGAACAGCGGCACAACCGAGCCGGAAGACCCTAAAACATTGCCAAACCGCACTATACAAAACCGGGGGATTTGAATCGAACCAACCTCTTTTGCCAGTGCCTGCAAAACTAATTCTGCTAATCGTTTGGTAGCCCCCATGACATTTGTAGGACGTACTGCTTTGTCTGTTGATATCAATACGAACACACGAACGCCAGCCTGCATGGATGCTCGTGCAATACTTAAGGTTCCAAAAACATTATTACGTATTCCTTCTATCGGATTTTGCTCCACTAAGGGAACATGTTTATATGCAGCGGCGTGATAAACAGTTTGAACGCAAAATGTTGTCAAGATTTTCTGGCATTTTTCCGTATTTAGGACAGAAACTAAAAAAGGCATGATTTCCACTGATAAGGAATGATCGTCCTTCAGCCGGATGAGTTCTCTTTCTACCTTATATAATGCAAACTCTGACATATCCAGCAAAATTAAACGAGCCGGCTTTTGCAACAAAATTTGTCGACATAACTCAGAGCCGATCGAGCCGCCTGCTCCAGTCACCATCACCGTTTTTTGCGCAATACATGCCGCCATTAAATTAAGGTTTGGTAAAACAGTATCTCTTCCAAGTAAGTCGTCAATTTCGATTTCGCGCATATCCTTAATCGCTAACTCACCGTTTAATAAATCGTGTATTGGTGGCGTCACCCGTACTTTGATGCGCAATTTTTCTAAGCGGTTTAATAGTACTTTTTGTGCTTTCTTGGAAATAGAGGGCATAACCAAATGAATTTCCCGAACACTATATCGCTCAATTAAGGCGGGTAATTCAACGGAAGAATAAATTCTCAAACCGGCTATGGTCGTACCTTGCAATTCTTCGTTATCGTCAATCAAAAACATCGGCAAAAAAGCCACACTGGCGCGGAACGCCTTTGCCATTTGGACCCCGGTGCGCCCTGCTCCATAGATAGCCACCCGAATTGCGTCATGATTAGTATTAAGTTGGAGTAAATAAGCACGCGCCAGGAATCGACTCGCCAACATATACAACACAGCGCTGATCCAGAAAATCCCAAACACGGCCCTGGACAAGATTCCTACTTTCAAATAAACAGCTAATGCCAACAGGGCGCAAACGGTTATTGTCACTCCGTAGATCACCACCAACACAATTTTTTGATCTACAAAACGAATTACCGCCCGATAAAGGCCTAAACGAATAAAAATGGGAATGGCAATTAAGGGTGCAGTGACAATTAAGATCCAAAATTGTTTTATCAATTCTAGATTGACAACGTCGAATCGCATCCAAAGTGCTATCACTAACATTAATGGCAAAAAGAATAGATCTGCGCATGCAGCTATACACTGCTTTTGCAATCGCGAAAGAGAGAGAAATAATTTGATCATTAAATTTATTAGAAACTGCCCAACAACTAGTTATTGCCAAATTCACATAAAGTAAATAAGGACAAGCCACTTTTTTTTAATAGGGTAGAGCCACCCAAATCGACTAAATCAACAATAGCAGCGCCTTCGACAATGACCGCGCCATTTTTTTCTAGCAGCTTTTTCCCTGCTAACATCGTGCCTCCGGTAGCAATTAAATCATCGATCACAACGACGCGGTCGCCGAACTTGCAGGCATCGGTATGTATTTCTACCGTGGCACAACCGTATTCGAGTGCGTATTCTTCAGAGAGCGTTGTAAACGGCAATTTCCCTTTTTTTCGAATTGGCACAAAACCCAAATTTAATTCATACGCGACTACCGAACCAATGATAAAACCGCGTGCATCCATTCCCGCAATTAAATCTAAATTTGCATCCATATAACGATGTACAAATAGATCAATTAACACACGAAAGGCCTTAGGATTCTGTAACAATGGCGTAATGTCACGGAACATTACGCCATTGTGCGGCCAGTTAGATACCGTTCTAATATGGCTCTTAATATATTCGGGGGGATTCAACATAATGTTTTCTTCAGTAAATTCCAAAATAGCGTTAATTAAGACTTGCGCAAAACGAAATCAATATTTATTTCAAACCAAGCTCGCTGCTCATTTTCCAACCAAAAACTTAACGTCGGATGCTGCGTGAGCCAATCGTTTTTGATTTCTAATTCAATCTTATTCTTCATGCGCACGTTGACTTCTGCCTGTGCTAACTCAAGACGGGTATGCATAAATAAAACAGCCAGTCGTAAAGCCAGAACCGCCTTGGCAAGATCGGAGTCCTGTAGTAATTCTTGTACTTTTCTCAAATTTCCTTTTTGACTTAAAATTAATTTACTCATAGTGCGCTGTTCACACGTGGTAAAACCGGGCATATCCGCATATTCAATTAAATAAGCCCCATGCTTATGGTAGCCGGTTTGAGACACCACTAAACCGACTTCATGCAAGCGCGCTGCCCACACTAGTTGACTTATATAGTTACTAACACCGGGCTTTAATTGATCGTACAAAGTGTGCGCTAAAATGCCCACGTATCGGGCCCGTTGCTCATCAATATGGAAAGCAGTGGAAACCAGTTGCACTGTTTCTTCACGCCGGTCATGCTTTGTTGCTCGAAGATGCAAATCCCAAATTACACCCAAACGCAAACCGGCCTCTATGGTCTGCAAAGTAGTAATATTCAATTCTTGCATCACGCCGATCAAAATTGCCAAGCCGCCCACTACCATTGTGGTACGTTCCTGCTTTATGCCGAGCGTATGAAGCTGATTAATCTCCCCGACTTCAATACAACGATTTTTTAATGTTTCTAAGTTATCTAAACTCAGGCTTCCATCGCCAATTTTATTACGAGTTAATGCGGTAGCAACAGTACGCATACTACCTGAAGAGCCGTAGACATGCGCCCAATTACTGGATCGATAAAGTAACGCCGCATCTTCAAAATTGGAACGGGCTGATAAAACCGAAGCGTCAAAGTTTTCGTGTGACAAGCGACCTTCAAGAAAAAAACCAACGCTGTGCTTAACGGTGCCAACAGCAAATGAAGCTACTTTTATAATCTCTGGTCCATGTCCTAAAATGATTTCCGTAGAACCACCACCAATATCAATCACCAACCGATTTTCAAGAGGATTCGGCAACACTTTGGCAACACCCATGTAAATGAGTCGCCCCTCCTCTTCACCTGAAATAATTTCAATTGGATAGCCAATCGCATTTTCTAGCTCAGCGATGAAATCGCCCGTATTTTTAGCAATGCGTAGGGTATTAGTTGCCACTACACGCACTGATTCTAACGAATATTGATTCAATACTGCACTAAAACGTGACAACGCGGTAATTGCACGTTGAATAGCGGGGGCGCTCAGATTATTTTCCGCATCAAGGCCTGCGCCTAGACGTATCGGTTCACGCGCGCTTTTTATAATGCGCATTACATCGCCATCCAGCCGACCGATGTGCATTCGAAAACTGTTGGAACCTAAGTCAACTGCTGCATACATAGCATTTCCTTTAGTGCGGGTTTTGCCCTATCTCCCGGGTTAGAGAAGTTGGAGATTGTCATTAAAAATGGGGCAACGCTGCAAAGTATCGCTTTTATCAGACAGAATCAACAGTTCTAGTGGAAAAAATAACGTTCGTATCAGTGTGAGCACCTTTGTCAATCGGGTCTCTTCAAACAGCCGCCGAAAGACATTAACTTCACAGATTAGTAGAAAATCGCCCGTTAAGCATTTCTAAACCCGTGCTCTGTAATAACTGATGTAACCGCTCTGCTGCACGTTCTTTGATATGTTCTCGCGGTGCATCTATATTGGAAGCAATAATAAGTTCATTCTTCATCGAATGTTCCCATCCCACCAATTCAGTCACGGTCACTTGATAGCCATGTGACTCCAATTGCAAACACCTTAAAACATTGGTCAACTGACTGCCAAACTCCCGAGTATGGATGGGATGTCGCCAAAGTTCAGAAAGAGGACTTGTTTTGATCGAAGTATTTCTTGTTTTCTTTAACATAGCAGCGACTTCAGCTTGGCAACATGGCACCAGTACAATATGACTAGCTTGTTTTCTTAGAGCGAAGCAAATAGCGTCATCGGTCGCTGTATTGCAGGCATGCAGTGCCGTCACAATATCTACTTTTTCTGGAAGTGCATCGGAAGAAATAGCCTCCGCCACCGAGAGGTTCAAAAAGGACATACCGCTAAATCCCAGCCGTGTCGCCAGTTCTTGGGATTTATTGACTAAATCATCGCGTGTCTCTATACCGAAAATTCGTGACGGCGAATGTTGAAGCTGCTGCGACGACTTAAAATATAAATCATATAGAATGAATCCCAGATACGATTTCCCAGCACCATGGTCCACCAGAGTGAGGCTATGACGATGCTTCTGAACCATCTCCATTAATGGTTCAATAAATTGATACAGATGGTAGACCTGCTTCAACTTTCTACGGCTATCCTGATTCATCTTTCCATCACGGGTCAGAATATGCAGTTCTTTAAGTAATTCAATGGATTGGCCGGCTCTGATTTCGTTGGCCAGCAGCAAACTTTCGTTCCGGATAGAATTATCTCGGATAGATTTATTTTTCATTGATAAAGTGTGATCCGATCAATCATGTGCAAACTTAACCATTCTTTTCGGTGAAAAGGTACCGTGAAACTGAAGGGCAGAATCGAATTGCTGAACCACCGTTTAAGGTTTAGCAACGTGGTTTAGCAACGGAAAAAGGGCTTAGGTTTTAACCTAAGCCCTTCTATGTTTGGTAGGCCGTGCGGGATTCGAACCTGCGACCAACGGATTAAAAGTCCGCTGCTCTACCAGCTGAGCTAACGACCCGAAAGACCGCAATTATAGGTAGTCTTCGATTGAGTGTCAAACAAAAACTCAACAAAAAATATTTCAGAAATCCGGCTCAAAATAATTAACGATAGATTTAAAGATGAATTTTGCGTGCTATCGCTATTAAGGTGCCTGCACGAAGCTCTTGAAGGTTTTTTTCCTTTATCTACCTTTAGGTGATCTACATGCCGCAAATATGCCGCACGGGCGCTAGTTCCAGGTAAGCTTAGCGCAAACGAAATCAAACCTCTGCACTATCACTCCCATTTGCCTCTAATCGTTATCTCCAAGTTTTTATTGCAGAGGAAAAATTTTCAAATCGTCCTTAGCGAGTGCTTTTATCTGGGAAGGATTGGGAGCGTCGCGCTACCCGTAACCGGCTCGCGCAGTAGGTTAATGAAATGGACACCGCTTCAACCTTCAAGTAACTCCCGTAACCAAAGTGAGAGTTATTGCCCTTGTTAAGCCAGCTGGCATCGGGACCAGCGCTTTGCCTCTCTGTATAGACAACCCCGGCTGGCTATCGTCTTTCTAACTGATCGCGTTTCCCTGCGCATCGGTTCCAGGGCGATAGTCTGAAATTGTGGTTTTTACCTAGTGGATATCCACAATTGCCGCAATGGGTCACGTGTCCGATAATGGCTTAGTCGAACTATTCTATTCGATCCCAACCACAATGGAGAAAGTTGCCTATGCTGCCAATCAATCAATCCATCAATAACCTTCGTCCTGCCGACTTAGGTAACTTAAACCCGTCCGAGAAAAATAGCTCAATAAACTCGTACGTGATTAATTTAGAAAGCAGAATAGAGCAGAATCGCCCACTAATTGAGGACTTAAAAAGAGACAGGGGGTTTCAAAATACACTGACTCTTCTGCGTCGAGAGTCTATTTCTGATCGGCAGCTTTTAGATTTTTTGACAGGCAAGGTAAGCCTGGAAGAATGTGAGAAGACTCTTGAGAAGTTAATGTATTCAAACGCTCGGCAGCAAGACACCCCATTAGAAGAATTGGTGGCCGAAAAAAAATGGATGGTTCAGGTGTTGGTAAGAACCTATAAGGCGCTTGAGCCCCGCTGGTCCGGGACTTCACACTTTCTACCAAAATCCTTAACTGATCCATTAGCAGCGATCTTCAGCCATGGTTATTGGGAATCTGAGGAGAAAACTCATTACAAAATGAATGCTCTAATGCAGGCCATTGAATTAGGGAAACTAGACTTATCTCGCGCGGACTTATCTGACATTAACTTCGACTATGTTAACTTGGCCGAGGCTAATTTAGCATGGGCTAACCTGGTAGGGGCTAGCACGATTGGGACTAACTTTCTTAATGCTAATTTGTTGGGAGTTAATTGGGAAAGTAAAAAGGTTAGACTGGCCGGGCAAGAAATTAATCGTGCACTTTATATGTTTGATGCCCATGGGTTGCTTCCAGAAGCCTTTGAAATTTTGAAAGCGGTTTATGAAAATAACAAATCAGCTTTTAGCAAGAGGAACTCAGACCCGCAGTTAATTATGGACAAACTTTTGGAAGCGGCCCTTGAGATTTTTCTTAATGGCTCCGAGGGTCCTGCTCTCACTATGTTAAGAGAAATGACTGCTGACACTAAAACGGGTATGTGGAGGTATGATTGGGAAGCTCGAACCTGCTTGACCATTCTTAAGAGGTGTTATATTTTTGAAAACTCTAATCTTGTAGAAGACACGCTGAAAGGAAGCATCCTCAAAAGGACAAATTTAAAATGCACTCCCTATCTGCTCGGGAAATTATATGAGTCAAGATCTATAACGGGAAGCAAACGTAATTATGCCAAAGAATATCTGGAAATCGCCACCGCCCGAGGGTATGAACCATTAACTGTGAGAAAACAACGTAAAGAATATCAATTAATGTCAGAAGCACAAAAAAGCAATGAGTCGGTTTTTTCTCATGTTCCCAATGAATTGGTCAGTCGCATTGCGCGCTTACGATTCGAAGCAACATTTACTTAACCGGAACGGGAAAAAATGCTCGGCAGAACGTGAATTGGCTTAAAATGATGGTATTACGCGGTTAATTATGCGTGAAGCTTTTGAGCAACCTTATTCGTGAAGAAAAAACGTGAAGCATCTCTTTACGATAGCATTTTGGCAGGAAAGGTAGCTCTACTCAACCGTAGGGAGTAAGCCAGAGCAAAACGCACGGGACGCAGCAATAGAACGTAATCGATCCCCATGAGGATTACTAGCGCCGCAGCGCCGTATTTGGTTCGCGCAGTAAGTTGTATGCAGAGAAATCTAAATAACAAATTTAATCGGGGTCTTACTCTTGGCCCAATACTATTGGTTTGGGGTGGCTTACCCTCACAACTTGAATGAGGTTTTGGATAAATTTTTATCCCCAGGTTCCCGCCCCACTCATCCACTCTTTGTACATGTATTGGAGTAGCCCTTAAAGCCTCAGGACCCGTTTTAGGTAAGCTAAACGCCCTCTGTATTCGCAAGGGAATAGCACTTACCGAATCCGCAGTGGTACTACGACCGATGATTACTAACTGGTTGTATTAAGCAATAGCTCTTACGGCAATTCAATGGCTTCAGGCCCAATTTCCACCTCCGCACATGTAAGACCTCTGCATAACCTACTGCGCGAGCCAAATTCGGCGTTCGGGGTTACACACTGGTGCTCGCAATCCTCATGTACTTAAGTACATTCCGGTTGCTGCGCTCCGTGCGACTAGACTTTGACTCGCTCGATACGGTTATGCAGAGGTCTCCACGTTGGGGAATGGTCCTACCGCCTCCACTGTCGCCCCTGGCGTAAAAACTACTCACTGCAGGAGTGGGGAGCCGCATTAACCGCCTCTGCCGTTGATCCATACCCAATACCCACTGTAGCCCAACTTGTCGTATTCATCAGCCTTGCGCCGGAGTTGTAGCGGTCTAATGGAAAATCTGTTCTTAGTCGTTTTACACTCAAGAATCTCTCTGTTCCATCACATTATTTCAGTAAATTTAACCGATCAATGGCTGTTTTCGCAGCAGTAGAATCGGGATATTCAGCACGCAATCTCAACAATATTTTTTTCGCTGCCCAATTTTGTTTTTGCTCTGAATAACAACTTGCGATATTCAACATAGCATCCGGTGCTTTAGCACTTTCGGGATGGTCTTTAATCAATGACTGAAAAACAGCAACCGCGTTTTTATAATCCTTATTCGCGTAGTTGGCAATTCCTAATGAATACTGCGCGTTAGGAACGTGGATAGAACGGGGGTATGTCCGGATAAAAATGCTCAAGGCATTAGCGGCCCCAACATAATCACCGGATTGAAACAACACTATTGCTGTGTCATAACTTTTTTGTTCACTCTGACTAACTTGCGCTTCTTTCCCATCAACGAGTATCTTTTGTGGCTCCAACTTGCGCAAGCGGCTATCCAGGTCAATATAAAAATCCTTTTGACGGCGTTGAGAATCACTAACCTCATTGGACAATACTTCAATTTGTCCGCGTAATTTTGCAATTTCCTCTTGCAGCGAATTGGATTGATTCAACTGACCAAGAATTACCGCTTTATCTGCTTTGGTAACAAGCTGCTCACTTAATACGGATACCTTTGCACGTAAGTCCAGTATTGCTTTACGCGCTTCTTCATCGTCGAATATTCCCGCATGAGCCGGAGTAAACAATAGGGCAGATGATAAAGCGGCAGAGAGAATATGAATAAGAAAAGAAAAAAATCGCTCCATTGATCAGCACCAAATTAAAAGTTAATAGACGATATCTGCACGGCGATTTTCTGCCCAATCAGCTTCATCATGGCCGGAAGCTTTCGGTTTCTCTTTACCCAAAGACACCGCTTCCATTTGAGAAGTAGGAACTCCTAACGCCGCCAATGATTTTGTCACGGCAACAGCACGTTTCTGACCAAGAGCTAGATTATATTCCTGGCCCCCTCGTTCATCGGTATTACCTTGAACTAATACTTGTCGTCCTTTATTGGAGATCAAATAGTTAGCATGCACGGACAGCATAGGATTGAATTCTTCTTTAACATCATATTTATCAAAATCAAAATAAACACTACGATTTGCCAAAGCACCTTTTGGATCGCTTAAGGGATCAATTTCGGTACTAGCGGTGTGTACAGAGCGTGTATCTGTCGTGTTAGCCGAACTTGCACTTGCCTCTGCGACCGGGGCTTTCTCGTCCATTTTTATTGGCGTACTGCACGCACTTACCAATAAAGTTGCAGCCATTAACGAGATTGATTTAGATAAAATGGTAGTCATTATTATTCCTTTTAATATTAAATTATTTAAATTCGGGTTCCCCATCGGGTCCCACAACTACTTTCGTTCACCTACTTTATAAATGGTCCCCAAGAGGGGTTCTGAACATCGCCCGCCTGCGTTGTTAAACGTTGCTTGCTTCGCCCATCTACGGACACCATCCCTAAAGTTCCACGACTGTGGATTGCGGTGGAGTACAGTATATATTTACTATTAGGCGCAAAACTTGGCGAATCGTCATCGTGCGTATCGGTTAAACGTAGCTCTTGATTACTGCCCAAGTCAAGCGCATATAATTGGAATTTTCCATCTCGACGAGAAATATACGCCAAGGTCTGTCCATCTGGGGAGATTCTGGGAGCAATATTATAGTTGCCTGAAAACGTCACACGGCGCGCTTCGCCGCCCGAGGCATTCATGCGATAAATTTGCGGTCCCCCACTACGGTCACTGGTGAAATAAATGGTCTGTCCGTCAGAAGAATAGTGAGGCTCAGTATCGATACCACTGCTCGTCGTCATCCGTTTCAAACCACTTCCATCATAGTTAACCGTATAAATCTGCGTATTGCCATCGCGCGACAGGGCCAATGCTAGCTTATTGCTATCCGGCGACCAAACCGGAGCTGAATTATTACCTTTAAAATTTGCCAGCAAGGTGCGCATTCCGGTGACCAAATTCTGTATATAAACCACGGGCTTTTTTGATTCAAACGAAACATAAGTAATCTTAGAACCGTCTGGCGACCAGGACGGTGACATAATAGGCTCGTTGGAACGAAAGGCGACCTGCACACTCTCTCCGTCCGCGTCGGCTATTTCCAATTGATACCCGCGCTTGTTTTTTGACATTTTTGTTACATAGGCAATGCGGGTTGAAAATATTCCGCGTATGCCAGTTAGTTTTTCATATACGTCGTCGGCAATTTTGTGGGCAGTGACTCGCAAATATTGCGGGGTGGCCGCGATGGCAAAGGCCGACAAAACGCTCGATTTATTAGTATCAAAAAGTTTGTAACGAACATCAAATCGGCCGTCCTCTGTTTTATGTACACTTCCAACCAAAACGGCATCCGCTCCCTCGGATTTCCAGTCTGCCACATTAATCTCGTCGGTTTCCGACACTGAGCGAATGGTATCTATGAGTTTGAAGTAGCCACTTCGTTTTAGATCGTCTTTAATAATGATGCTCATCAGCTGCGGAGCAAGAGCTTCATTCGAAAAACTTACAACAGCAATAGGAATTTGAGACGCACCAACTCCGGAAATTTCTACGTGCAGCTGAGCATGCACAGAAAAACTGAACAACCAGCCGAATAAAACCAAACATCTTAAGTACGTTTTAATTTGATATGGCATAACAATCAATCTTTCAATTTGTAAGTCAAAGGAATTGTCGAAGGCACGTTACCTGATTTATCTGCAGGAAAAGGGGCAGATTTGGTGATAGCTCGCGCGACTGCATCGTCGAACGCTGGCACCTCAGAGGATTTCATTTTGCGAGGCGCCCCTCTCAACGACCCATCTGGGAACAAATTAATGACAAAATAAGCCGTAGGATTTCCTAATCCCTCGCCGCCAACATAAGCCATGTTAGATTTAATTTTCGCCGCAATTTTACCAGCATAATCAACGTCAACCTGATTATTTCCGGTGGACTTCACCGCGTCGCCGACCCCAGCGATCTGGCCGGTGAGTTGACTAGTCAAACGCTTTAAATTGTCGGCCCGCTGTTGAAGCAATGCATCTGTCTTTTTCTGTTCTGCAATTTTTGCCAGGTCTTGTTTTCTTTTTTCTTCTTTTTTTAGTTCGTTTATACGTAGCTGTTTTTCTTCCTTCGTTTTTTCTTCCCTTGCTTTGTCTTCCTTAATTTTGTCCTCCCTAATTTTTTCTTCTATCAACTTTGCTTTTTGATTCTCAAGCCGCTTTTGTTCAATTATTTTTATTTCCTGAGTACGCTCCAATGCAATGTCGGCGTCTCTCATCTCGTCTTGTTTTTGTTGTCGATTAGGTGGCACTTCAGAACGATATGCTTCCCTTTTTTCAGCGGGAGGATGAAGTGTCGAAGGAAGTGCGGCTATGGTTGGCAGTGGTGAAGCCGCGCGCGTATTCATGTCCCAAATTTCAGCTTCCACTCCGACGGGCACTTTATTTTGCCAGTGTATGCCTATCCATAAAAACAGAATTAATAACAAATGCATTAATCCTGCCAATACTAGGGCGGATTTCTTCCCCGGCTCCTTTGGAATTTGGTGAAGGAACCCTCTTACTTCGCTTTTCTTACCCCTGCTCTCTTGAAACATGCTGCTATTAACTTTCTCGCTGATATTTTTTATTAATTGAAAGAGAACATATACTGACCGTCAATCGATGTGTCGTTGCCGGCCCGCCCCACAATGCTGAAGCGACGAGTTAAATTCCACGTCAGTGTTATGCCATTTGTTGCATCGGTTAAGCTGCGCTCAATAGAAAAAACTAAATTCGGCGAAAGCCGCTTGCCTATGCTAAATATTTGTTCATTAGAAGTAACATTACTAATGTTGCCTGCAACAGTTTGACTAGGTAATTGCGACTCACGTGAACCGGTGGATGTACCAATTGAAATGTCATCCAACCCAAAAGTTCGTGCAAGTTCACGGGGCACATCGCTTCCGCTGTCGCCCCCGAAAATAGCGCTCGCGGCACTCATCAATAAGCTCGCTTCTGAGCCGGCCATTTGATCAGAGCTGCGGCCTAACATCATCCATGAAAGCTTATCTTGATCCGGCACTTCAGGTTCAGAGATTAATCTCACTTCAGGCTTAGCAACAGTACCAATAACTTCCACCCCCGCTTCCACACGCAAACCTCGTCGCAAAGCGCGCACGTTTAAACTCGGATTATCTGGAGCTCCCTGGAAATTCAAGTTACCTCGTTCAATAGCCAATTGTTGACCATAACCTTCGTAAGTTCCCCCGGACGTCTGGATGAGACCAGTCACAAACATAGGGTCATCATCCTGCAGTCGCACTCGCAATTGTCCCGTTAACCTCGTATCCAAACCTCGGCCAACAAATACAAAGTTATTTCCTGTTTTAATAATAAAATCCACGCTCGATTTCAAATTCGCTTGGTTTATACTTTTCGCTTGAGTTCGATCCTTTTTCTTAAGAACTACCACATCGCTAGATAATTTCGGCGGTGCCTCTTTAGGCATTGAGAAGTATGCAGCATCAGCGGATAGTTGTCCGGTTAACTGCCACGCCTTCTCAGTCTGGGTCAATTGCGCATCGCCAGACGCTACTAACCAGTGATTACTATCCTGCAAGAAGGGGAATCGTTGCCAATGGGCGGCGATGGCCCCGTGACCACTTTGCAAGTCAATCTCACCGCTGGCTTCAATAAAACCTTTTTCCTCTAACCAAGGCAATTTGGCCAACTCATCATGTTTTGCACCCGCCATAGCGGGTAACTTAATCGCATGTGAAAATCGCAATTTATCCAGCGTGAATTTCGTTTTTCCTGAACTTTCTTCTATGCTCGCTTTCAAAACTCCATGTGGTAACAGTACGCCCAATTCAGCAAGAGTAACTTGAACTTCTTTGCCACTAATTTTGGCAAGATAAGTCGGATTCTGTATCGTGCCAGCCAATTGGGCATTCAATTCCACCTCGCCCCGCAAAGCGACATCCGCCGCCCCAGAACCGACCAACTGACTCAACCATTGAATATCATTGAGATGCATAGAAGCGGCCCCCGATAAGGGTGCGTTTACGTCCCAACCTTGGGCCGTCTTGTTTGCAGAAGTACTAACGTGTCCGTCTATTGATCCCAGTTGACTGCCTTGCACATGTACTTGAACATCAACAGGTTGACGAAGAAGAGAGAACACTTTTTTATTTATATCCGATTCACTAACAGGCGTATGGCCCAACTTCGCTGTCACTAATAATTTCTGTAACCCAAGTGCAAAAATTTGGCTCAGTCCGCTAGAGACATCTTGCACAATTAAGTCACCACTCTCACGCCTAACGTCAAATTGCCCTTCTGCCTGTTTTTGACCAATATCCAAGTCCCAACCGGCGTAGAGCTGCAAATTACCCATAAGAGGCAATTTAGCTCGCCATAATTTATGCAAATTGACGACAGATAAATTCTGTAATTGCCCTTTCGTCTTCAGCCGGTTATGTGACCAGAGCATCTGTTGAATTTGTAACTTACCTAATTTTCCTTGCCAATTTGCCGCACCCATTTCTGTAGAGTTTTCAGAAATTTGCAACGAAAAAGGAGATACCAGCTTTAAGTCTGACGGGCCAGTTAGATCAAGTTGTTCTACTGAACCGCGCCATCGCGCAGCATTATCTAGGCTGGGACCTGACTCTTGCAATTCCCCTTTTGCTTGCAGTGCAATCTGATATTTGTGGAGCCAGTCAGCATTCAAACTTAATTGATGCGCATGCCGAAGTCCAGATAAATTAACCTTTACCCGGGAAAATTTAAGGCCCTCGTATTCTCTCTTCATTGAAGGCTCTGAGGAAGCCCCGGGAGATTCGAGCAGCGAGCCTATGCTTAATTCACTCGCGTCCAAATTTCCGCTTATCTTCCCTTGTTTACCACTTTCCAAATCAATCGCTGCCTGAAGTTTATCAAACCCAACGATGCCAGGAACGGACAAATTACTCGCCTTCACAGTTAAGTGACCGCCAGGCTGCTTAGCATTTCCAGACAAAATTCCGTCGATAAAAAGGGCTCCATGAAAATTTTCTTGGATTGCGCTCGGCATTATTTTTTTGAATGGCTTACTAAACTCGCCTAAATCAGGCAACGCGACAGAAAAATGCAGTTGATTTTGTTGCGGTGAACTGGTTAAAACAGCCAGTGGCCAGTATCCTTTGGCATATATATGATTTTTTCCCCATTTAAATTCACAATTTTTTACCGATACCGACTTGTCCTGCTCCGCAACAATATTAGATTCACCGTGCAAATTTAGACCAGCGAACTGTCCGGAAAAATCGGTGATTTGGGCATCAACCAGCCAGCCTTGCTTCAATTGACCTTTTATATTAAAACGCGTGCCTATGTGCCCTTCTGGAACGTCAATCCAAAGCGCCGGATTTAAATTTTTCGCCTCCCCCTGCAAATTGAATACTTGCTTATTACGCAAAGAAAAACTGCCTTGTGCCGTTAAGACTGCATCTTTAGCGCGCAGTTCTATTTTTTTTAAGCTGACTACTTCCTCAGGGTTAACGTGGACTTGTGCTTCCAATTTACCATTTAAATTATCACGCCGAGAATCTTTAAGATTGAGAGAAATTTCCAAACCTGTGTTTACACCGGCGGCCTGGATCTGTCCATTCAATTCGGTCGGCTTTAACCGACTATCGATCCGTAATAAATTCAACCTTTTCACTTCGAAAATTGTGCTTAAGCCGGTTAAGCGATCATATAATGTGGCCGGTTCGTCTTGCGCGTTTCTATCCAGATCGAGTTGACCGGAGCCCGTTGCCGAACCTCCGTCCCCGAATTCCAGCTTCATGTTTTTCCAATCCATTTTTTGTTCTGTCACCATCACCTCAGAACTGAGACTGGAGACAGGGATCCCACCCGAATCCCAACTCATCGGAAGCCTGTTTTGAACTGAGAAAATGCCAGATAGCGTCGGATTTTTTCTATTTTCAGTTGCTTTTAAATCTGCTTTAAACCGCAAGTCTGCCTTAGGTGCAGCTGCATAAAAGCTGGTTGGATTGAGGGAATCGAAGTCTACATGAACTGACTGCAGTGGCAAGGGTTCAAATGGCGTTAAAACCGCACGAAAAAAACCTGCTGCCGGCCGAATTACAGGGTCTATGGATGTATCTTTAATTTTTTTTAAATTTACAATCGATTTTTGAGGTGAGCGGTGGGATGTGATTTGGCCGTTACCTTTTTTCGTTTCAATTGTTTCTGCTTCTATCATCGATGAGTTCGATGCAATATTAAGGTGCGCGTCTACCAACAGTTGTTTCCAGCTTCCCGTCAAAGATCCGTTTATCTGTGCCGCGGGAACAGTAATATCGCTTTCCTCAATGGCTGAATTCACTGTCACACCGTGCCAATTAAATTGAGCATGTGTTTTGAAGGGCGACGTCGTTTCCACTTCGCCGTTGAGCGCCGCAGCACCCCATGGACTGGTCCCAGAAAACTGTAGTTGATAAAGCGATGCATCAACCAAAAGCCCAGCTTTCAGTGCGGAAAAGTGCAGTGGTTCTCCAAACTGATGATCCGCATCTGGCATTGATAAATGTAAATGATCAACCGCTAATTGATCTGCTACCAATAAGTTTATAAATGAGGGAAGCTTTAAGGATTTCGGCATATCCCAAGAGGATTTATTGCTGTCTTTACTTTTAGCTACGATCAACTGAAGATTCTCAATTCGTAAATAGCTGAGTTGAATGCGGCGCTGTAATAATGCTGTGGGCTGCCAGTTTAATTCCACATGATCAGCGACTAACTCAACCTCTTCATGATGAAATTCAATACGCTGAATGGTTAGTTGACGAATCAAGTTTCCACTCACGCCGGCCGTACGGAAACCAGCAAAGTGCCCCAGCAGGTCCAAAGCAAATTTAGCTCCCACCGTTGTAGTAACTATTAAAACCAATACCGATGTGGCCAAGGCAGCGGAAAACAGTGAAAAACGTAACAACCGCCCATATACCGAACGAATACGCTTTGGCTCTTTCTCCGAATCGGAATCCGAACCCTTTCCCGGTTCTTTTCCGGACGCATTTCCTGACATCTCTTCGGTAAGATTGGAAGTTAACATTTAAAAAGCAATCCCAAGAAAAAAATCTAAACGCAGGCGGCGCGCTTGAATACCATACGCTAAATCAACTGCAATGGGTCCGGCAGGCGTCTTATAACGTAGACCAATCCCCACTCCTTGCTTCATTTTCAATGCAGAATAACTGTCTGCCGCACCGCCCGTATCAACAAATCCTGCGAGACCCCACTTTTCTCTCAACCAATGAACATATTCCGCACTCGCTGTCGTCAACAATCGCCCACCAACTACCCCATCTTCCTGGCTAACCCCAATACTTTGATATGCATAACCCCGGACACTCGTCGTTCCTCCCGTCCGGAATAAATAATCTTCTGGAATACCAGCATCATCAGGCGTGAACACATAACCGCCTTCGGCTCGTAAAATAACGACGTCCCGTGAGCCTATCGGAATCCATCGTTGGTACTTGCCATAAAGACGTAAGAAATTTTGATCGGATAACACGGCTTTTGCTGCACCACTGACTTCAAGCTGCGCGACATAGCCTTGTCTCGGGTCAAACGTATTATCGATAGCCCGCCAGGTCCTACCCATAGAGCCAACCAATGCTTTTGAGCTGGTACTTTCGCTGCCCTTGACAGTGATTTGTTCATAGATAAAAGATAAGCCTAAGCGCTTTTCGACAGAATCTTCGGTGAAGATACGTTTCGCGCCGAAAGAGCCGGACTTAATTAGCAATCCGGCGATATTAGAGCGTTCGAGAAGTACACCGACTGAATCCAAATGACCACGCGGTTCAGGTGGAAGGAAAATATCGGCATAACCAATTTGACGCAGCTGCTCAATGCGCAAAACACTCTTCAAGTTATAAGCATTGCCAAAAAAATTACGATTCTGAAAAGAGACTTCACCCCGCGCACCGGTATTAGAGCTGTAACCACCCGCCAAACCGAAATCATACTTCTTACGTTCCTGAACTAACACATCAATAGGTACAGCAGAAGCGTGTTGAGGATCAGGATCAATACTCACGGTAACTGTGGAAAAATAAGGTGAGTTTTGCAATTCGCGCTGAAATTTTATCAATCTTGCCTGGTTGTATACTTCGCCTTTAGCTGGAGGGTGATAACGATCTAACAACCAGGGGCTGTACAAATTCAGCCCTTGTATATGAAGTTCCCCAATACGAAAAATAGGACCACTCTCTACCGACACAAAAAGCTCCGCACGCTGATCCTGAATAATTGCTTTGCTGCCGCTTATTCTAGCGGCGGCATACCCATGTTCAGCTAAGATTTCTATTGCATGTGCTTTGGAATGGGTCCAGTCATTATCACGAAATATCGTGCCTTTTTGAAGTTTCCATTGCGACTGAATCGATTGCTGCAAGGTGATCGGAACCGCATCGCCAACAAAATCGATTTGCACTTTGTCGACTTTAGTCATCAAGCCCGGTTCAATGCTGATGCGCACAATTACTTTCTGTATCTCTGTCTGATCCTGGGACCCCTTTGCAACCTCATTCTGAAACTTCACGACCGGGGAAAAAAAACCTTCTGTGGCTAAGATTCCGACAATTTCGCGGCGCACCGCAGAACGTAATAAGCGCAATTCATCTGGGTTAATTTTTTCGTCACGACGGGTGGCGGAATAGTTCAGAGCCGTAACATTACTAGTCAATATAGATCGAATTCTTTGGTCAATCGCCGGGCTGTCTATTAGTTCGAATCTGATCAGTAGGCTCCGCTCTGCGGATAAATCGGTCTGCTCAATTGACGCTATCGGCTCTACGGCGACAGGAATTTCCTGTCCATAGCATAATCCCTGCATTGACACCCATACTATGATCAATGCACAAGAAATGAATTTCATTTGGTGGCTAACCCTACGCGAACAATGCCGAGTTTTTTTGCTGCGGCGATCATTTGGACTACTGCTTCGTATTTTATTTCTTTGTCAGCAGCAATCAGCAAAGGAAGATCTGGCTCCCCTTCGTGCAACTGCTGTAACCTTTCCAATACATCAGTACGATTGGCACTCGATGCCGCTTTACCCCCGCTATGTTTGCCGATGCTAAACGTGCCATCTAACTTAACAGAAAGTTCTAGATAATCGGCTGGTACTGATTTGGACAGGCCAGCATTAGGTAAATCGACAACACTGGGACTGCTCATTGGCGCTGCCACCATCAAAATCACGACTAGTACCAACATAACGTCTACATAAGGAACGACATTAATTTCAAACTTGAGTTTACGAGAACGCCCACTGCGCATAGTCGATGCCACTTTTAGTCTACCTTCCTTGCCGTTGCAATATATTGGAAAATTCTTCCACAAAACTTTCAAATCGGATGGCTAAACGATCAATATCGTGCGTACACGAGTTATAAGCGACCAATGCCGGAATGGCTGCGAATAAGCCAATTGCTGTAGCCACAAGCGCTTCAGCAATACCCGGCGCCACCACCGCCAAGGTAGCTTGCTGGACATTGGCCAAGCCTCGGAAAGCATTCATGATTCCCCACACCGTGCCAAACAAACCCACATACGGTGCCACAGAACCCACTGAAGCCAAAAATGCCACATGCAAATCTAACGCGTCCATTTCGCGTTGATAAGCGGCACGCATTGCACGCCTTGCGCCATCGAGTGTTGCGACGACATCGGTGCTGAGTACGTTAGAGCGATTCTTATGGAACTCACTCATGCCAGCGCCAAATATACGCTCTAGAGCCCCACCGTCTCCGCGACGATGTTCTATACTTTTATATAAGTCATGTAAGTTGCCACCTGACCAGAATTGACGTTCAAACTGATCCGTTTGCTCACGTGCGCTCCTAATTGCAAAACGTTTGCGGAAAATGTAGTTCCAACTCAGTAGCGACACGCCCAACAGCAACGCCATTACAATCTGGACAATGATAGACGCATTAGTAATTAAAGTAATAAAGGACAGGTCTTGTGTAACGGTCATCATATTTGAAGGCAACCCAACTAGTTTATTAAAAAAGAAACAACTGCTACGTGGCTCATTTTAACTGCATATCATTTCTGACTGAGGGCGGAATGGCACGCGGACGAACGGTGTCAGTATGAACACATCCTAATTTGAAACGCCCGGAAACCAAACAATCTTTGTCGCGCCAAATTTCCTGCAAAAATACTAGGGAAGCCTGGCCTAACTTTTCGATATGCGTCGTCACTATTAATTCGTCGTCAAGCTTAGCGGGAATATGATAATCAATCATCGCTGATTTAACGACAAACATACTCTGCTGCTGATTAGCTAATTCTTGCTGATTAATACCCGTATGGCGTAACCATTCAGAGCGAGCACGTTCAAAATACTTAAGATAATTAGCGTAATAAACAATGCCGCATGCATCTGTGTCTTCGTAATATATGCGTAATGGCCAACGAAATGGAATAGCTTCTGTTAATTGATTCACTGCGTTAGTTGTTTATGAAAATAAACATTCTAACGTAGTTACTAGTCCCACTACTACCACGCGATGAAAAATGCTTATTGCCGGTGAATATTAAAACCTAAAAAACTTTGACAAGCCGGCATCACTTCAAGGTAATTGACGTTAACATGCTTGGGTAAAGAAGCAACCCAAAATACCGTTTCAGCAATATCTTGAGCAGTTAATGGCTGAGTACCTTCGTAAACTTTATCCGCCGCGTCTAGGTCACCTTTAAAACGCACTTGCGAAAACTCCGTCCCGCCACATAAACCCGGCGCGATAGTAGTAGCCCGCACACCGGTTCCCGACAAATCAGCCCGCAAATTTAATGTGAACTGATCAACAAATGCTTTAGTCGCACCATAAACATTGCCGCCCGGGTAAGGGTAAGCCCCCGCTATCGAACCTAAATTGATCACCAAACCGCTGGAACGCGCCACCATACCGGGCAGTACGGCGTGCGTCATGTGAACTAAACCGCGGTTATTGGTTGCTATCATCGTGTCCCAATCCTCCAGTGAGGCTTTTTGCGCTGGCACCATGCCTAGTGCTAATCCGGCGTTGTTGATCAACACATCAATATTTGCCCATTCCGCTGGCAAAGTTGCTAGTGCAACGGGAATGGACTCGGGTTTGGTCACGTCCAGAGTTATTGGCCATACTGACGAGCCTAGCTCCGCCGCTAACTCGGCCAATCTTTCAGTACGCCGCGCCGCAGCAATGACCTTATGACCACCCCGAACAAAAACCCGCACCATTTCTGCACCGAAACCTGCACTTGCACCGGTAATTAATACGACCATGTTTTATTTCCATTTTAAGTTGTGAAAGCGTTATGCTACACGAGCCTTCCGTTTTTATCCTGGCGAGTTCAGCTTGCTCAAATAGGAGGGGTCGCGTAAAATCTCCGTGCTATTTCACCTAATGCTGTAGGCGAAAATATCAAAGCTTACGGAGAAACCTCTGCACAACCGTAGCGAGCGAGCCAAAGACAAGGCGCACGTAGCGCAGCAACCGGAATGTACTTGAGTACATGAGGATTGCGAGCACCGCGCAACGCCGTATTTGGCTCGCGCATTAGGTTATGCAGAGGTCTCAGGATATATTTTCCTTTCTCTTCTACCATACGCCCTATACAAATTCGGACAGCTCCCCCATCGCCAGGAAAACTTTATGTTCACCAAAAATCATACTTTAGCCAATATCGACCCAGAGATTCTCGCAGTT
>JAJNBE010000044.1 GCA_021155915.1 Solimicrobium sp.
TAAATATGCAACAGATCAGGAGGTTATCTTGGCCCACCTAATAGATAGACGAATTCAGGGAAAAAATAAATCGGCGGTTAATCGTGAGCGTTTTTTACGCCGTTACAAAGCACAAATCAAAGATGCAGTGACACGTGCTGTCAAAGGGCGTTCTATCACCAATATCGAAAGTGGTGAGAAGATTTCGATACCAGTTAAAGATGTTAATGAACCCAATTTTGGGCATGATCATGGTGGCGTTTGGGAAACGGTTCGACCTGGTAATAAGGAATATCTGAAGGGCGATCAATTTAAACGCCCTAAGGGCGGTGGTGGGTCAGGCAAAGGGCAAGCGAGTAATAGTGAAGATACGGGCGAGGATGAGTTCGTTTTTGAAGTCAGTCGCGAAGAATTCATGAATTATTTCTTTGAAGATCTAGAATTGCCAAATATGGTGAAAACGCAGTTGACGGCTACCACTGACTTCAAGCAATTGCGTGCTGGTTACAAGCTTTCGGGCACCACATCTAACCTGAACATACTACGCTCTTTACGTGGTGCGTTAAGCCGCCGTATTGCGGTTGGAAGCAGATCAAGTCGGCGCATAAAGATGGCTGAGCAGGAGATGCAAGCTTTGCTCAGTCAGGGTGTGAACGAAAGTGATGAACGTATTGTGGCCTTGCGCTTAGAGATCAAGAGTTTGCGAACTCGCTTATTGGCAATTCCATTTTTAGATACTTTGGATTTACGTTATAGCAATCGTATTAAAGTTCCTAAACCTTCAACACAAGCGGTTATGTTTTGTCTATTGGATGTTTCTGGATCAATGGATGAAGCCAAAAAAGATACAGCGAAACGATTTTTTATTTTGTTGTATTTATTCTTGACGCGTTCTTACGAAAAAATAGAAGTGATCTTTATTCGCCATCACACTACTGCAATGGAAGTGGGTGAGCAGGAGTTTTTCAATTCAAGGGAGTCTGGCGGAACCGTTGTCTCTTCGGCAATTAAATTACTCAACACGGTTTTGCGTGACCGCTATCCAGCCGGTGATTGGAATGCGTATGTCGCACAGGCTTCCGATGGCGATAATTGGGATAACGATTCGGTTACTTGTCGACAACTCTTAGTAGAAAATATTTTACCGCTGGTCCAATACTATGCTTACGTCGAAATTACCGATGGAGAAACGCAGAATTTGTGGCGTGAATATGAGCAAATAGCCAGTAGCCATGAACATTTTGCTATGCGAAAGATTGAAGATCCTGCAGATATTTATCCGGTGTTCCGGGATCTGTTTAAGAAGCAGAATGCAAAATTATGACCAGAAAAAAAGCCATAAAAACAGTCGCTGTCCCTGAACGTGCGATCAATAAGAATAGATTACCCGAACAATCTGAATGGACATTCGAGTTGCTTGAGCATGCTGACACTGAAATTAAACGTGTTGCTAAATCTTTTGGTCTAGATACTTATCCTATTCAATTGGAAGTTATTAGCGCTGAGCAGATGATGGACGCCTACGCATCGGTAGGTATGCCAATTTCTTATTATCATTGGTCATTTGGTAAGCATTTCTTAGGAACTGAGAAAAGTTATAAACGTGGTCAGATGGGATTGGCGTACGAGATTGTTATTAATTCCAATCCTTGCATTGCTTATTTGATGGAAGAAAATAGCTTGACGATGCAGACGCTGGTGATTGCCCATGCTGCTTATGGTCATAACTCCTTTTTTAAAGGAAACTATTTATTTCGTTCATGGACCGATGCGGATGCGATTATTGATTACATGCTATTCGCCAAAAATTTCATCACCGACTGTGAGCAAAGGTATGGGATTGAAGCGGTTGAATTGTTACTTGATTCTTGTCATGCCTTGCAAAATTATGGTGTAGATCGTTACAAACGTCCGGCCCGGATATCGCTCGAAAAAGAGAAACTACGTCAACGTGAACGGGAAGACTATTTGCAATCTCAAGTTAATGATTTATGGCGTACTCTTCCTCGACGTAACCCGGTAGAAATAGGCACTGAGCCGCCTCGGGTCCCTGAAGAACCACAAGAAAATCTCCTATATTTTATTGAGAAATATTCGCCAATGTTAGAGCCATGGCAGCGTGAGATTGTACGCGTTACGAGAAAAATATCTCAATATTTTTATCCGCAACGTCAGACCCAGGTGATGAATGAAGGTTGGGCCACTTTTTGGCATTATACGATTTTAAATCAACTCTACTCAGAGGGTATTGTTGGTGATGGTTTCATGATGGAATTCTTGCAAAGTCATACTAATGTGGTCTATCAGCCACCTATTAGCAGTCCCTATTTTAATGGTATCAATCCTTATGCATTAGGTTTTGCGATGATGAGTGATATTCGCCGAATTTGCGAGAACCCGACGGAAGAAGACCGTCATTGGTTCCCTGAAATTGCTGGGCAAGACTGGCAAAAATCGTTAGATTTTGCAATGCGTAACTTTAAAGATGAGAGTTTTATTCTTCAATACCTGTCGCCCAAGCTAATGCGCGATTTCCATTTTTTTAGTGTATTAGATGATGACAACCAAGACACGCTTCAGATCTCTGCCATTCATGATGAAGATGGTTATAAATATTTACGAGAACGATTAGCGGGTCAATATAATTTGGGCAACCGAGAACCTAATATTCAGGTCTGGTCAGTTGATATGCATGGTAACCGGTCCCTAACCTTACGGCATATACAATATCAACGGCGTCCATTGAATCAGCAAACGGGAGAGGTACTGAAGCACGTTGCCAGGTTGTGGGGATTTGATGTTTATCTGGATACGATAGATGAAGGTGGAAAGGTGTTGCAGCGGGTTGAGGCTAAAGCTGTGCGTGTGTAAATGAAAGTAAGATAGACAACGCTTTACGATTTTTTAATATCTGATTTGCTTAATAATCTCAAACCATTAAAAATCACCAGCAAACTTGCCCCCATATCAGCAAACACAGCCATCCATAGGTTGGTTTCGCCCAGCAAAGTAAATAGTAAGAACGCTGCCTTAAGGCCGAGTGCAATGCTAATGTTTTGAATGAGGATGGTTGCACAGCGTCGTGACAAATAAATCAATTCAGGAATTTTACTTAAATCATCCTGCATTAATGCAATATCCGCGACTTCTAATGCGGTGGCGCTTCCGGCAGCTCCCAAAGTAATACCAAGATCGGCCCGGGCTAATGCTGGTGCATCGTTTACTCCATCACCCAACATGGCGATTCGGCCCTGCTGTTGCAAATTAGCGATTAAATTGAGTTTGTCTTCAGGTAATAGCTCCGCATGGACTTCGTCTATGCCGACTTGCTGTGCTATCGCTTGAGCAGTATGCCGGTTATCCCCAGTTAACATTACCGTTCTAATGTTCATATTATTTAGTTGGGCGATAGTGGACTGGCTGTCGTGACGAACATTGTCTGCAACCGAAAATAAGGCGACCACTTTCTGTGTCTGGACGTGCGCTAATATCGCGACTGTATTACCAGTCAATTCCAGCTGTTGAATTTGATGATGTAAAGGGGGCGGTAACGTAATAAACGATTCTTTCATTAAGCGCAGATTTCCTAACACGTAGGACTCACCTTCAATCTTGCCGCTTACACCCCGACCTGTGCTGGAGTAAAAGTCGTCAACATTCTTTAGTTGCCCTTTATATGCGGATACTATGGCCCCTGCAATGGGATGCTGCGATAAATGATTTAAACTTGCGGCAATTTGCAAACAAGTGGCTTCATCTATGTGTGCAACTGCAAAGATGTCATTTAGCTGGATTTTACCTATGGTAAGTGTGCCCGTTTTATCGAAGGCAATGGTAGTTAGGTGGCGAGCTATCTCTAAATAACGTCCTCCTTTAATCAGAATCCCGCGCCGTGCTGCGCTAGTTAATGCACTCACTACGGTGACCGGTGTTGAAATAACCAACGCGCATGGACATGCAACAACGAGTAAGACTAGGGCTTTGTAAATACTTTCGTGCCAGTTCATGTTGAAAAGTAAGGGCAGAACTACCGCGACAAGTATCGCCAACCCAAATATGCAGGGTGTGTAGATTCTCGCGAACGCATCAATCATGTCTTCCGCGGGCGCACGGTGTTGTTGTGCTTGTTGAATTGCTGCAGCAATGCGGTCTAATGTGGTACTTCCCCTGATCGCAGTAACCTGATATTCCAGAACCCCTTCTTCATTCAGACTGCCAGCGAAAAGTGAGTCCCCTATACTTTTGTTGACAGGTATGCTTTCTCCGGTGATAGGCGCTTGATTGATGCTGGAATATCCTGCAGTAACCACGCCGTCTAATGCAATCTGTTCACCAGGTCGTACCCTTAATGTTTGTCCCAATTGAACCTTGTTGCTGGATATGGTTATCCAATCACCGTTGTCCTGTAAGACCTGTGCAGATTCAGCAACATGCCTTTGCAAAGCTGAGATGGCATGGCGCGCGCGATCTAAACTTGCGGCCTCTATTTTTTCGGCTAAAGTAAAGAGGAAAATAACCATCGCTGCTTCTGGAAATTGGCCAAGTAACATTGCGCCTATGACCGCGACACTCATGAGAAAATAAATAGTTAATCTTAAATGGCGTATTGCGAGCCACCCTTTTTTTATGATGGAAGGACCTACACAAAGCACGGCGCAAAAAGCGGCGGTGGCGATAAAAATTAAATCGGCGCCAATCCAGCTCAATATCTCTGAGCTGATAGCCAAGATGCCTGATAATGCAAATAGAACCCATTCTTTCCGGGCTGAATGGTGAACAGTCCTTGTTGGATCTTCCAATATACCGATGTTGATGAGCGTACGTTGAATCTGCTGTTGATCCTCGAGTGTATGTGTTACGCTTAAAATGCGATGAATAAAATCGAATTCTAGTAGATGTATGTGAGGATTATTGGCAAAAGCACGGCGTATTAGCTCGGCCTCTGTCGGGCAATCCATTGCAGTAAGGGTTAGCCTAAAAATTTGAGCATTGGCTGGGATGTTTGTTCTTTCATCGGTCAACTTTGGATGCTCATGGTTATGATCGCAGGCGTGATGGGGACTCATCATAGTTTGCTTTGCTAATGCTGATTATTTTTCATACGGAGTTGGTGAAAAGGGCTTTTGCAACTGTTTAATTGTCATTAAACATCATTTCTTCTTTGACAATAACACGATATTGAATATATATGTAGTTTCACGACATTCCACCTCAATCATATAAAATCATGAGTTATTGGCAATCAAACTGCTTCGTGCCATTTTAGACCTCTGCAAAAACTCTTGTCCGATATAAATTCGGTGCGCGATACTCGCAATCCTCACGTACTGGAGTATCTTTCGGTTGCTGTGCTCCTTGCGCCTTGTCTTTGGCTTCCCGCTGCGGTTGTATGAAGAGGCTACTTCACTAAATTCTCCTTATTGCCGTTTTCAGCAATAGTTTCTCATTGCCGTTTAGGCTACTATGACATCCTTGACATGCCGAAACGGCATTAATTTAAAAATCACGAATGTAGAGTTATGCAATGGATGGAAGTACGTTAACCAGGATAAGTCCGAGATTTAACCAAATAAATGATCAATCCACGCGTATTGAGGACTGGATAAAGCTAATTGACATAGCAGTTATGCCTTTTTCAGGTGACGAGAGTGATAAAAAAATCGTGGCGGCATTGGACGAAATTTTAGTTGGCCGAAACCAACACGATCACAGAAGAGCCTGCTCGGCTTTAATTAAATCTTGCCAAAATGATGAGTTGCCTGAACCAACCAGACACGTCGCTAAGTTATTTCTTTTGCAATTCTGTGAAAGAGGTATCTTAAGTTCAGATTCAGATGCTTCACAATTTGACCAAATCGGCGGTATTGATCAGTTAATTGCGAGGTCTTGGATAATCTCATTGATGAAAAAACTAGAATGTCTCGATGCAGAATACGGATGGCTAGACATTGCTGATATTAAAGCTGATCCCCTGTATTTATATTTGCTTAACAATATAGATCATTTTGGTGATCAGCTCTTGGACCATGCCATTATGTTATTTGTGAAAGGCAATTCTCTGGTAGTTAAGATGCTCGATGAGTTGTTGGTCCAATCAACACATAATGATTTTCTTAGCCAAGACGCACGGTCGTTTCTTAATATATCGCCATGCAGAAACGAAAACATCACTTTTCAATTTTTCGAACATCTCTATGGCCTCATCGGGAAACGTGCATTGCCCCAGACGGCATATTGGATTGGTAAAATATTTCTTCACCCCGTGAAACCAAAATTCTACCCAGATCTTTGTTTTGGTCAAAAAAGGATAGAGATTCCATCTCAATATATCGTCGTTTGTGAAGAAGTGATGTATGTGCCGAGCGAATATCTCCGGCTACTTGATAAATGGGGTGTTGAGTCTTTAACAAGGGCCGCCTCTCAAGGATATGTGCCCGCAAAAATGGCGATCAATGAATTGGCCAGAACTAGCGAATGTCCAAATATATTGATTTTGCTGAGTTCGCTGTTTAAACGAGGGCAGATTGCTGGTTTAAGTAACAAAGAACTGGGCAGGGTGCTGGAAGAAAAAGCCCAGAGGTTAAAAGAAAAAATTGCTTTTGAATATCGGTTATACGCAATAGTTCTTGACGAATATGAAAAAGGTTTGGAATTCAAAAAAAGAATTGAAGAGCCGGCGAAATGGCTTACTCATGAAATGACGATTGATGAATTAGCCGGAAAAAGCGAGGATCCTGGTATTCCCACTTTGCTGAATTCACTATTTAGCGAGAATCAGATATCTGGCATAACTAATGGAAACCTAACAATAAAGTCGGAAAAAAAGGCGAAAAAGATTAAAGGAGAGATTTCTGTTGAAAACCCGCTTCATGCTCTACGTCAGGATCAATTTAAGAATTTGGCAATCAATAAAAACTTGACCTTCGAAAGAAGAATTCGTCAAGCGGAAAAATGGCTTAAGGACGACGAGCGGGAAACAGTGTTTACCTCTCGTAATCCAGTTTTCCAAAGCATATTAATTTTAGATGAGTTGTCTGAACTCGAACATTCTATGTCGGTGACGGCTAAACAAATCCTGAACAAATGGCTAAGTGTTACCACCAATCGGATTTGGGTAGTTGCGCAGTATGGTATCGATATGGCAAGGCTTATCTTTAGGTGTAGTTATAGACGTCAGTCTGAAGAAGAATTGGGCATTCTTTCAAAGCAGCTTCAAGAATATAAAGATAAAATTCTCGAACAAATGACTGTTCTTCTTCAAATGGTACAGGAATATAGAAATCAAGGAGACGAAAAGGCAGCTGAAAGTCTGGTGTATAAATTAATCGAGGCGATAATAGAGATCGAGCTGTTTGACGAGGAATATTTCAAAAATAATCTAAATTTTGTATATAACTTTTTTTATCGCTATTTAGAAAATAGTGCACCTATAGGTGGCTCATTCCAAGAGGAATTAAGGACTCGAAGGAGTTTATCTTTTAAAGAAATTTGTCATTCGTCTGACCTTCCCGACTGTTTGCTTACCGCCGCCAATACTGAGGGACGGCCCAATGCTACCTGGCAGATCGGGAAGATTTTTCTTAACGATGCCGAAGTGAACTCAATTAAAGAACCATTTTCTTTGAATAGAGAGACAGGAAGGCTTTTTGAAAAAGCGACTTATTATTTTAATAAAGCAAAAAATGAGGGATGTTTGCGTCTAACTGAGGACTTGCCTTTACTCTCTTTTTTGGCTTGTAGATATTCAATTTCGGCTGAGCATAAAAAAGAGTTATCTAATAAACGTCTGACGCTTAATGCGGAAAAAAAAAGACTGGCAAGGAAGATAGATTTCTATAGACAAGCGGGTTTGGCCGGGCACGACAAGGCGAACTTCTTGTACTTATCACTGGCATTCTCTGAAAACAATGATTTCGCAGCCGAATTTGAACTGGGGAAATTATATTTAGATGGTTCTAAGGCGCCATTCCCTTCGCAGGATGTGTGGAAGGGGCAGGAAATGTTAATGAGTGCGGTAAAACGCCGCCATGCAGGAGCAAGGTTCCTGGTCGCCCATCATTATTCTCCGCACACACCTCATCTTCCCAAATTATCATCAAATGATCAACACGGCACATCTTTAAAGTATCTGGAGCAGGCAAACAAATATGGTCGCCTTGAAAGAAAACAGGCTATTGAAAATAGAGAACAAGCATTTTTGCATTTAAGAAATGAGAACTATTCGGCTGCACTTTTTTACTTCCTCTCATTATCACAGGAAGATGATGCAGAAGTCCATCTCCAGCTTGGGAACCTGCATCTAAACGGATTTGGGATGCAACAGAAATTACCTGATAAAGCCATTTATTTTTATCAAAAAGCAGAGGAAAAAAAACATCCTTTAGCCCTATTCATGATGGCTCATTCCTATCTCGAAAAAGCTAACCTCTCCTTTTTAGGTCGAGTTAACCAGAATTTTGATACCGCTTTAACCTATTTCAAAAAAATTGCTGCACAGACTGAGAATAAAGATAATTGCTTTGGAGAAGCCAGCTATGTGATCGCGACGACTTTTAAAGAAAAGATTAGTAAAGGCGAAATTCCATTTTACCTAAAACAAGCCTATCTACAAGGGAGTACAAAAGCGACAAAAGATATTTTTCTTCTTAGTGAACAATATCGAATGAAGGTGGAGAAGAGTATATTTGAAAATCAAGCTGACCTCGATATAGCTGACGATTTGTTAATGTTTGCTGCTGAGGCGAAGTATCAAGTAGCGCTTAACAAATTGGATACTCTGAAGAAAAAAGCGGAGGCGGATCAGAAATTCGAAACGTAGGAGCTGAAGGTAGCGGGAGAGAAACCATAGAATCAATGTGGAATAATCGTAAGTTACCGAAAGGAGAAAAGTCGTTAAGCGCGAGAAAAGGGACTTTGGCCACAATTTTTGCTCACAACCAGTATTTTTTTTGGGAACGGCCAAGTGTGCTTCTGTTAAGTTGTCTGGTAAGGGTAAATGTAAAAAAATTTTATGAGCCTAGACCAATTCATCAACCACCAAAGTAATTTACTGACCTCTATTTCAGGTTTAATATGGTTTGCTTTTATATTAAGTTAACTTGGAGATTTTTCGACCTTGAATAAGCTTCTCGATAATTTTTGCTCTAAAAATTTGCCCGCACGTTTTGAATGGCCGGAATTCTTATTTGATCATCCACAGTTGCGCTACTCGTCCCCTCTCAATTGCGCGCAAGAACTCTTAAAATGTGTGGCATTGAATCCTTCGAAAATAGTCTTCATTGGTTCGGACTGCAAGCTGAGCTATGCGCAGCTTCATGCGCAGGTGAATCAAATTAGTCATGTGCTGCGTGATCAAATGCAGCTGACACCTGGGAATCGTGTATTGCTCTTGGGCCCCAATCATCCTATGTTAGCGGCCTGTATTTTGGCAGTTTGGCAAATAGGTTGTGTCGCTGTTCCGAGCATGCCGATGTTGCGCGCCAAAGAACTTAGCGCAATGATAGAACACGCAGAAATTAGTGCGGCATTGTGTAACGTTAATCTAAAAAAAGAATTGCTGAGTGCTCAAGCTCAATATTCTGTTTTAAAAAAAATAGTTTACTACGGTGCAAAGAATGAAGAGAATCAACCGTATTTAGAAACTTTCATGACGCAAAAGTCCACTGAGTTTACGCCACACGAAACGCATCCTGAGGATGTGTGTCTGATCAGTTTTACGTCGGGAACCACAGGCAAGCCAAAAGCGACCGCCCATTTTCATCGTGACATAATGGCGATATGTGATTGTTTTCCTGTTTCCATACTACGTAGTTGCGCAGACGATGTCTTTATCGGTACAGCTTCCGTAGCATTTACATTTGGATTAGGTGGGTTAGTGCTATTTCCGCTCCGTGCGGGGGCGACTGCCGTTTTATTAGAAAATTATAGCCCTGAGTCGTTATTGCAAGCGATCGAAGCTTATAAAGCGAGCATATGCTTTACCGTTCCTACTGTGTATCGGCAAATGACTCCGCTTGCGCATCATTTTAATTTGTCAGGTTTACAAAAAACAGTGTCAGCGGGGGAAATGTTGCCACTTGCGACGCGTACGGATTGGTATCAAGTAACGGGTTTGAAATTGATTGATGGCATCGGCACTACTGAAATGTTGCATATATTTATTTCAGCTGCAGATAAGGACATTCGTCCGGGTGCGATGGGAAAAGCAGTTCCAGGTTATCACGCCTGTGTGTTAGATGAAGATGGACAACCGGCAGCCGCTGGCGTAATTGGTCGTTTAGCGGTGAAAGGGCCGACCGGTTGTCGATATTTGTCTGATCCCCGCCAGTCAAACTATGTTTGCAATGGTTGGAATGTAACTGGAGATACCGTTGAAATGGATAGTGATGGTTATTTTTGGTATCACGCCCGAGTGGACGATATGATTATTTCTTCTGGATATAACATTGCGGCGCCAGAAGTGGAAGAAGTATTGTTGCAACATCCGGCGGTGGCAGACTGTGGGGTAATCGGAGTATTTGATGAGGCTCGTGGACAAATAGTGAAGGCATTTATCGTTTTGCGACGTGGCGTTTGCGGGGACCAAAATATGGTGCATCAATTACAAACTTATGTAAAACAAAACCTGGCGCCTTATAAGTATCCGCGTGCCATTGAATTCATACACAGTTTGCCTCGCACCGACAGCGGAAAATTACAACGATTTAGATTATCAGAAATGTAAGCCCTTTAACTCAGATCTTTTTTGGTCGGAAGCCTGCAAATGTTTCTTTCCGAACAGAATGAAACTTATGAATGCGGTAGTTTTTTCCGCTGATGAAGGAAAAAAGAAGGAAATCTGCATATGGTTTTGAACACAAGAAAATGAACTGATGAATATCCTATGTATAGGCGGTGGACCGGCGGGTTTGTATTTTTCTTTGCTTATGAAATTGCAAAATCCGGCTACTCAAATTACGGTGATTGAGCGTAATCGTTCAATGGACACTTTTGGGTGGGGCGTCGTTTTTTCTGATCACACATTAGAAAATCTGATGAAGGCAGATGCAAATATCGGCCAACAAATTTCGCAGGCATTACACCATTGGGATAATATTGACGTGCATTTTAAAGGTCAGAGGATCACCTCAGGTGGACACGGTTTCTGCGGTATTGGGCGGCAGAAATTGCTCGACATTTTGCAGGCACAATGCAGGGATGTGGGAGTTAGTCTGGTCTTTGAGAACGATGTGGAAAATGAAGTTTTATTAGCTGATTATTATAAGGCTGATTTAATTATTGCTGCCGACGGGTTAAATTCACCGATCAGAACTAAGTATGCTGAAACTTTTCAGCCTGATATTAAATTAGGTCTTTGTCGCTTCGTCTGGCTGGGAACAAGAAAACTATTTTCTGCATTAACCTTTGCATTTGAAGAAACCGAATTTGGTTGGTTTCAAGCGCATGCTTATCAGTATGATTCTGAACTTTCCACTTTTATTGTTGAGACATCAGAAGATGTCTGGAAAAAATCAGGTTTAGAACGAATGTCACAACCTGAAGCAATAAATTTTTGTGAAAAAATATTTGCAAGATATTTGGATGGTCACGTTTTGCTGCCTAACACAGCGCATCTCCGCGGTTCAGCGAGTTGGCTTAACTTTCCGCGCATTATTTGTCAACAGTGGGTGCATACAGCGCAATTCGGTAATAAGCTAGTACCGATCGTTTTAATGGGCGATGCGGCTCATACTACTCATTTTTCAATTGGGTCAGGAACTAAATTGGCTTTGGAGGACGCGATTGCATTAAATGAATGCTTTAAGAAATATGGCGAAGAAGGTCTGAACAATGTGGTAGAAAGTTATCAGCGATCCCGTACGGGTGATGTCCTTAAACTCCAAAGCGCCGCACGTAATTCAATGGAATGGTTCGAACATGTCAGCCGTTATGCCGCCATGCAAGTCCCACAATTTTCGTATTCTTTGCTTACGCGTAGTCAACGTATATCCCATGAAAATTTGAGATCGCGTGACCAGGATTATATTAATGATTATGAACGGTGGTTCGCATTACAAATTGGCGTTACTGTAGGAAATAAGCCAGTGCCCCCTATGCTTTTGCCCCTTCAAGTACGCACAGTACAATTAAAAAACCGCATCGTTGTTTCACCCATGGCTCAATATTCCGCAATAAATGGGGTGGTAGGTGATTACCATTTAGTGCACTTGGGCAGCCGTGCCATGGGCGGGGCAGGGTTAATCTTTGCAGAGATGACTTGCGTATCAGCAAGCGCACGTATTACCCCGGCTTGTCCTGGTCTGTACGCTCCTGAACACACCGCAGCTTGGGCGCGAATTGTGCATTTTGTACATGCTAATAGTACCGCTAGAATTGCAATTCAACTAGGGCATGCCGGGCCTAAAGGTTCCACGAAGCCTGCTTGGGAGGGAACCGATCAGCCTTTAGACGAAGGCAATTGGCCATTGATTGCTGCATCAGAGCAATGTTACGTCCCGGGATTTTCGCAAGTTGCACGTGCGGTTACAAGGGAAGATATGAAGAATCTTGAAAAGGACTTTGTTCAGGCTGCTGCTGCGGCTGATCAGGCAGGATTTGATTGGTTAGAATTACATTGCGCACACGGTTATTTACTCTCTACATTTATCAGTCCATTAACGAATTTTCGTACGGATGAATTTGGCGGGAGCATACAAAATCGTTGTCGATTCCCGTTACAAATTTTTTCGGCGATTAGAAAAGTTTGGCCGGCCACTAAACCGATAAGTGTTCGAATTTCGGCACATGATTGGGTGGAAGGGGGAATGACGCCGGAAGACGCGGTAGTGGTTGCCCGCCTTTTTAAAGAAGCAGGTGCAGATGTGATTGATTGTTCTTCAGGACAGGTGAGCAAATTGGAGCAACCCGTTTATGGACGTTTGTTTCAAACCCCTCTTTCTGATCAGATTCGTAATGAAGCACAAATTTTAACCATCGCGGTTGGTTCTATTACTGATGCAGATCAAGCCAACAGTATTATTGCATCCGGTCGGGCAGATCTATGTGCTATTGGTCGGCCGCATTTAGCCAACCCTGCGTGGATTTTGCATGAGGCGGCAAAATTTGGATTCGAGGAAGTGGATTGGCCGATCCCATATCAGGCGGGTAGGCTGCAACTGGATCGAAATTTGGCGCGGGCAAGTATAGTCAAATAGTGCGTTTTGCTCAATCTTTCGTCCTGGAAGGGAGTTAGAGTGAAGATTTATTGAAAGGGAAATATCGCTGGAAGACGCTACGCTAATCAATTTTAGGCAGTGCATAATTTTTCATTCTCAGCGTTACAAACGCTTTTACCGCCAGTCTCCTTTCTCCAAAACGGTAGAAGAGAGAAAGCCTGTCGTGGGTTTCGGTTCAAGACAGAAATTTATCCCTACATTGTTTGGTAACAAACTTAATTTGAATTGCACACAAGAAATAAAAGATGCCAAAAACAGAAATCATCACAGGACCAATTAATCTACCAAAAAATTTGAGCGGCAAACATGCACTGGTGACCGGAGGAACGCGCGGTATTGGTTTCGCTATAGCGCAAATCTTGTTGGAGCAAGGTGCAAAAGTAACTATAGTTGCGCAAAAATTATCCCACTTGAAAAAAGCGACAGCGCAATTGCAGGTTTATGGTGACGTGAACTATCTTGAATTAGATGTTACCGACAATGCGGCTATACCAGTGACATTTAGATCTGCAGTGGCACACTTTGGACCGATTTCTATTTTGGTCAATAATGCCGGGCAGGCAGAGTCCGCATTGTTAATGAGAACCGATTTAGATCTTTTCAATCGGATGTTGGCGGTAAATTTAACTAGTATATTTATGTGCACGCAAATGGTATTGCCTGGGATGTTAACAGCGGGCTGGGGACGCATAGTCAACATTGCTAGTACGGCTGGATTAACGGGTTACGCATATACTACCGCTTATTGTGCCGCCAAGCATGGAGTCGTTGGATTAACCCGTGCATTGGCCTTAGAAGTCGCTAGAAAAGGTGTGACGGTGAATGCGATTTGCCCTGGATATACGGAGACGGAACTGGTGCAGAAAGCCATTGCTACTGTCGTTAAAAAAACAGGTCGCACCACAAAGCAAACGCGAGCTGAGTTTGCCAAGAATAATCCACAAGGACGATTGATTCAAGTAGAAGAAGTCGCGCATGCTGTTGCATGGATGTGTATGCCCGGAGCGTCCGCTATTAATGGACAGGCTATTTTGGTTGATGGTGGTGAGTTAATAAAGGCGAGTTCATGATGAATTTTTTAGCTGAAAAAACAGAGCAATTTCCCGGTAATCTTTTAATGTTGGCAGATTACAAAGCACAACATGTCGCTTTAAGTGTGCAAAAAAAAATCGCGACAATTACCTTAAATCGTCCTGAGAAAAAAAACCCGTTAACCTTTGAATCTTATCTGGAATTACATCAAATTTTTCTACACTTAGCCTATGCTGACGATGTGAAAGCGGTGGTGATTGTGGGTGCGGGTATGAATTTTTGTTCGGGTGGCGATGTGCACGAAATCATTGGGCCGTTAACAAAATTTACTATGCCCAGCTTATTGCGTTTCACCCGGCTGACAGGTGAGTTAGTCAAGGCGATGCGTGCATGTCCTCAACCAATCATTGCGGCAGTGGATGGCATTTGTGTAGGTGCTGGAGCGATGTTAGCGTTGGCGTCTGACATACGTTTTGGTACCGGACGGTGCAAAACAGCGTTCTTGTTTACTCGTGTTGGATTATCTGGTTGTGACATGGGAGCATGTGCTTTGCTGCCTCGCGTTATTGGACAGGGACGAGCTACTGACTTGCTGTACACGGGTCGTGTAATGTCAGGTGAAGAAGGTGAGCGCTGGGGATTTTATAACCGACTATTTGATCCTGCCGAAGTTTTACAACAAGCGCAAAGTTATGCCTATGATCTAAGTTGTGGCCCAACGTTTGCACATGGAATGACTAAAAAAATGTTGCAACAAGAGTGGAATATGAGCGTGGAACAAGCGATTGAATCCGAAGCACAGGCCCAGGCTATTTGTATGGCGACTCATGATTTTCAGCAAGCTTATCAGGCTTTAACGGAAAAAAAGCATTCAAAATTTGAAGGGAACTAAATGTCTGGTAGAAGCCATCTGGATTGGCCTTTTTTTGAGCAGCACCATAGGGAGTTGACTTCTCAATTAGAGCATTGGGTACGCATTAATTTAAGTCGACCTCATTTAGAGAACGTTGATCAGGCTTGCCGTGATCTAGTGCTGAGCTTAGGGGATGCCGGCTGGTTGCGTTACGCTATTGCTGGTGTTAAGTATGGCGGAATATCGGCCGCGATAGATACCCGTGCAATTTGTTTGATTAGAGAAATATTAGCACGGCAGAGCGGGTTAGCTGATTTTGCCTTTGCCATGCAAGGCTTAGGTTCTGGTGCAATTAGTCTATTTGGCAGTGAGTCCCAACGTGCAAATTATTTGCCGAAAGTGGCAGCAGGGAAGGCTATTTCCGCTTTCGCCTTATCTGAAGCTCAGGCAGGATCGGACGTGGCTGCGATGCAATGCGAAGCGGAATTGGCAGGTGACCATTATGTGCTGCATGGTGAAAAGACATGGGTCTCTAATGGTGGCATTGCCGATTTTTACGTGGTATTTGCCCGAACTGGCGAACAACCCGGTTCAGGAGGTATTTCAGCGTTTATAGTGGATGCGGATAATCCTGGTTTACGTATTGCTGAACGCATAAAGGTTATTGCTCCGCATCCTTTAGCAACGTTAACATTAACCCATTGCCGCGTTCATTCTTCGCAACGTATCGGCGAAGCCGGGCAGGGGTTTAAGATAGCGATGGCAACATTGGATGTATTTCGTACGTCGGTAGCCGCTGCTGCATGCGGATTCGCACGACACGCATTGGATGAAGCGTTGCAACACGTAAAGCAGCGAAAGATGTTCGGAAAAACGCTGGCGGATTTTCAATTAACTCAGGTTAAACTTGCAGAAATGGTAACCCGAATTGATAGCTCCGCTTTGCTCATTTATCGCGCAGCGTGGCAGCGTGACCAAGGTTTACCTTTCACTAAAGAAGCGGCTATGGCAAAAATGACTGCAACTGAAAACGCTCAACAAGTTATCGACGCCGCGGTGCAATTGTTTGGTGGTTTAGGCGTAGTCAGCGACACGCCGGTAGAACGCTTATATCGTGAGATTAGGGCGTTGCGTATTTATGAAGGTGCCACGGAAGTGCAGCAATTGATAATTGCGCGTGCATTGTTAAACGAGGCCTCCTGATGATTCATACGCTTAGAGCAGATCCCATTCCAGAGACCTCTGCGCAACCTACTGCGCGAACCAAATACGGCGTTCGGGGTTGCACACTGGTGCTCGCATTCCCCATGTACTCATGTACTCATGTACTCAAGCACATTCCGATTGCTGCGCTCCGTGCGCCTTGTCTTTGGCTCGCTCGCTACGGTTGTGCAAAGGTCTCTTCTATTCGAAATTGAAAGTAATCGGATGAAATTTTTACAGCCGCAAAATTGGATGCGACCTAGAGGCTATTCAAACGGTGTCTCAACAGCCGGTCAACAAATTTTTATAAGCGGAATGATTGGATGGGACGAGCAAGGTCAATTTCATACTGATGATTTTGTAGGTCAGGTCAGGCAAACTTTACAAAATATTGTTACAGTACTACAAGAAGCGGATGCCAAACCCGAACATATTGTTCGTATGACATGGTATGTCACTAATAGGGCAGAGTATCTTGCTTCTAGTTCAAAAATTGGTGAAGCGTATCGTGCAATTATTGGGGGGCATTTTCCTAGCATGACAGCGGTGCAAGTGGTGGCACTGATGGAAGATCGTGCCAAAGTAGAGATTGAAGTTACTGCCGTTGTGCCGGAAATTAAGGAGTATGAATAATGCCCAAAACCGCTTTTCATTGGATCGATCCTTTGTTACTTGATGCACAGCTGACCGACGAAGAACGAATGGTGCGCGATGCAGCGCAAGCATATTGCTCAAAACGCTTAGCGCCCCGAGTGCTTAACGCTTTTCGCCATGAGCAAACTGATTCAGTGATTTTTCGGGAAATGGGTGAACTCGGTTTGTTAGGAGCAACCATTCCGACGCAGTACGGCGGAGCCGGTTTAAATCATGTTTGTTATGGTTTAATTGCCCGTGAGATAGAGCGAATTGATTCGGGTTTTCGTTCCATGATGAGTGTACAAAGTTCGTTAGTGATGGTGCCAATTTTTGAATTTGGTACGGAAGCTCAAAGGCAAAAATACTTACCAAAATTAGCGGCCGGCGAAACCATCGGTTGTTTTGGTTTAACCGAACCAGACCATGGGTCTGATCCAGGCAGCATGACGACGCGCGCGACGAAAATCGCGGGCGGTTATTCATTATCGGGTTCAAAGATGTGGATTACCAACAGCCCAATCGCCGATATTTTTGTGGTGTGGGCAAAAATGGAGGACGACCAAATCCATGGCTTTATTTTAGAAAAAGGTTGGAAAGGTTTATCAGCGCCGGTGATTCACGGCAAAGTTGGTTTGCGTACATCTATTACGGGTGAAATTGTAATGGATGACGTATTTGTTCCCGAAGAAAATGTAATGCCTGAGGTGGCTGGATTAAAAGGTCCCTTTACCTGTCTTAATTCTGCGCGTTACGGCATCGCCTGGGGAGCGTTGGGAGCAGCAGAATTTTGCTGGCACACGGCACTCAACTACACACTGCATAGAGAACAATTTGGTCGTCCCTTAGCTGCTAACCAATTAATTCAAAAAAAATTGGCCGACATGCAAACTGAAATTACACTGGCTTTACAAGGCTGTTTGCGTTTAGGCCGAATGAAAGATGAGGGTATAGCAGCACCGGAAATTACCTCGATGATGAAACGAAATTCCTGCGGAAAATCGTTAGAGATTGCGCGCACCGCACGGGACATGTTAGGTGGAAATGGAATTTCCGATGAATTCGGTATTGCTCGACATTTAGTCAATTTAGAAGTCGTGAATACCTACGAAGGGACACATGATATTCACGCATTGATTTTAGGACGTGCGCAAACAGGAATCGCCGCTTTTTAAAGAAGCGGTAGGTATCTCTAGTCATCAAAAAGACACAAAATTAATGTATTGTTGGTCCTGTACCACAGCAATCTTTATACTTTTTACCGCTTCCACAATTACATATTTCGTTACGCCCTTGCTTGGGGCCATCCCTCCTGAAAGTAGTGACCTCAGAAGTTCGCTTGGAAAGCCAGTACTGATGTAAATGGGGTATTGCTGCTTCTACTTCGATAGCCAGTTTATGGCATTTAACAGGATCATTCACTAACTCAGTTTCTTCCCCACTGATTTCATTGGCTCCGAGTAAATAAATAGGATGCAATAGAGGTGCTAAAGGGGACTGGTTGAGTTGTTCCCATGCATCCGCCCGTAATTGCATGCCTTCCCAAAATCCCCATGCCCATGTCTCACCATCAATTATTTCTTTGCCCTCTAATTCTTGAATGCAAAATAAAGGTTCGAATTCTTTCGGGGCTACTTCAAAGATTATGAGGATCTCGTTCATGAAACGCGCGATGAGGTTTATGATTCGCTCTGACTGTTTTTCCGAGCTAAATTTTGGTTGTGCACCTTCAAGCCCCCACACATTGGGTAGCCATTCCGATAAAGGAATAAATTCAGGACCGATTGCAATGGCAGTTAAGTAGCCATGCAACGCATCCATCGTCATGCCATCATCACCGACCGCTTTTGACATTAAAAAGTTATCGAGTTCATCGAATTCGCTATCTGATAATGGTTTGTCTAAACTCATGGTGTGCTTTCGTTAGCAGAAACTGAGATTTTATCGCTTTGTTGTTGTTTTGTCTGGTCTGGCAGTAAAATAGCGCACTATTTCTGAGACCTCTGCGCTACCTTCTGCGCGGGCCAAATATGGCGTTCGGGGTTACACACTGGTGCTCGCAATCCTAATGTACTCAAGTACATTCCAGTTGCTGCGCTCCGTGCACCTTGTCATTGGCTCGCTCGCTACGATTGTGCAGAGGTCTCTTCTTTGGAAAAATAATGACTCAAGACGAACTTAAACATGCCGTTGCATGTGCTGCCATCTCTCATGTTGTCCCCGGAAAAATTGTCGGCGTTGGGACAGGTTCAACCGCAAATTTTTTTATCGATGAACTGGCAAAAATAAAAGTTCAAATTCCTGGGGCAATAGCTTCCTCGGAAGCGACTGCTACTCGTCTGCGCGCTCATGGTATTAAGGTCCTGGAGTTGAATGAAGTGACATCGATCCCCGTTTATATTGACGGAGCGGATGAAATCGACTACAGCGGTGCGATGATTAAAGGCGGCGGGGCTGCATTAACGCGCGAGAAAATCGTCGCTTCTGTGGCGGAAAAATTTGTTTGTATCGTGGACGGCTCTAAATTGGTAAAGGTTTTGGGTAAGTTTCCCTTGCCGGTCGAAGTGATTCCTATGGCGTATTCTGCGGTAGCTCGTGCGCTAAGTATGTTGGGCGGGCAGCCCCTATTACGTATGAAAGAAGGTCAGCCTTTAATTACGGATAACGGCAATATGATTTTGGATGTGCATGGACTGCACCTCACCGATCCGGTAGCTATGGAAGCATTGATGAACAATATCGTTGGAGTGGTAACGGTTGGTTTATTTGCACAGCAAGGGGCAGATGTATGTTTGTTGGGGACGATAGAGGGAGTTAAAACACTGACGTTTTAAGTTGAATATAAATTCATAGTTTTTACTATTTCGAATTGGAGATTCAGGCAGCTTCACCTCTCAACTTGATTTAGGTTTGCCTCAGCTTAGCTTAACGTGACATGCATGCCTGTGAACTCGAACTCATTTTATTCTGAGACAATATCTTGCAGAACGGCTCACTTTCTATATTCACAAATCAACGCCAAAGAATTTCATCCGATGGTTCCTTTCCGCTGAACCCTGGTTGAATTCCAGCTGAGCCAATATTGCTTCACGTCGCAAAAGGGCAATATGATTGACCAATTCCCGGGGCAAATGGGAAAAAACAGACTCGTTGCTTTTTTGAGCTTCTAGCATTAATTGATATTCTCTACGTTGTTTTTTCACTGCTACTGGTTCGAACCCGCGTTCAGCGGCGATTCCCAAATATTTTTTGGCATTTATATTATTTTTTGTTAATGGATGATCGTTCTCATATATTTTCCCGAGAAAATAGGGAAGGCATTTTGCATTTCTGTTTCTGAGAATGCAATCTTCCATTTGTTTTTCCTTGTAGTCCAGAATAAAAAAACCGTGCTTAAGACGATCTATGCAGAAAATAATTACATTTTGTTTATTTCCATACGAAAAATAAGGATGGATAATTTCTAGAATAGAAAGAGCAGTTTTCCCATAGCCAGCAAGTGAAATCTCAAGGGCCGCCTCAAAAATTTTGTCCATAATTAAGTGCTTTTCAAGGCCAAATTGGCTATGCAAATTCACGGTACGATAAAGAATAATTGTCAAACTATGGATGGCTTTTTCGTGCTGTCCATATTCAAACATATAAAGGGCACGATCAATTTTTTCCCCAGCCAATCTAACCTTTTCAGTTTCCCAGTTAACTCCCAACAAATTAGCATCAAGAAAGTTAGTCCCAATCGTGCCAGCTCCTGCTAAGTTAGCCCCCGCCAAATTTGCCTCGGCCAAGTTAGCGTCCTCGAAGTCAATATAAGATAGGTCAGCGCCAGATAAGTCGAGTTTTTTCGATTCAATTGCGTGCATCAGAGTATTTATTTTGGAACAGGTTTTCTCCTCAGACTCCCAATAACCATGACTGAAAATTGCTGTTAATGGATCAGTTAATGACTTCGGAAGGAAATGTGAACTACATGCTGCGGGCCCGCTAGACCTAGACCTATCCTCAAGCGCTTCATAAGTTTTTACCAGCATATCAATAATCCACCATATGTCCCTCCCGCAGTAGCTCCTGGTATATCCCAGACTACCGTCTGAATCTTTTATCTTTATCATATTGCTCACACATTCTTGCAGGCTTGCCTTTCCTGTCAAAAAGTTTAAAAGCATCCGATCGGGAATTGACTCTCTACGCAGAAGAGTCAGTGTATTTTGAAATCCCCTGTCTCTCTTTAAGTCCTCAATCAGTGGACGATTTTGCTCTATTCGGCTTTCTAAATTAATCACGTACGGGTTTACTGAGCTATTTTTCTCTGTAGAGCTGGGGTTATCCGATCCGACCGTGAGACCAGGGTTATTGATAGGTCGATTGATTGGCAGCATAGGTAACTTTCTTTTGTGTGGTTGGGATTCAATCTAAATACATTGCTTTTCATTTAGCTTGTACGAAGTAACCGTTCGAGTTATTGAACCTGTCGCCACAGGGCGAAAATAGTTCAAATAAGCCATTATCGGACACAGGGCCGCGAAGGGCAATTGTGGATATCCACTACGTAAAAACCCCATTTTTACCTCAGCTTTTATTTCTAGATCACAGGTAATGCAATAGTGCAAACTGATTGTATTTAATACTCAGCGAAGTGACATTCGCGAGTTTTCTCAACTGAGAGATGCACAAGCAATGAATAATCCTAATTTCCTCTGTTGGGCAGGCTCAAGTGTGCGTTTTTCCGGCTTCATGGCCGCATTAATTCTACTAGTGCTCAGGAAACTTTCCTTGCAGGGAAAGTCCTACGGAAAGTCCGTTCCGCAGGCAGAATGCATGCATTCGGAAACCCCTGCTGCACCGCGACGACGCGGCAACCAATATGTTGCAAGGAGGAGCAACGCGGCCATGGGGCCGGAAAAACGTACAATTGGGCCTGTAGCGCTCTCACCAAAACGGTGACCTGATGGAAGGTGAAA
>JAJNBE010000107.1 GCA_021155915.1 Solimicrobium sp.
CGTAAAAAACGCTCACGATTAACCGCCGATTTATTTTTTCCCTGAATTCGTCTATCTATTAGGTGGGCCAAGATAACCTCCTGATCTGTTGCATATTTAGGATGTTTTTCTTACTCGTAAATACCACTCGCATAAGAGGCGCACTTGCTTTGCGGTATAACCCTTAGCCACCATACGCTCAACAAATTCCTGATGTTTATTAGCATCATCAGCACTAGCTTTAGCATTAAATGAAATGACTGGCAACAATTCTTCCGTGTTGGAAAACATTTTCTTCTCAATAACCGTACGCAGTTTTTCGTAACTACTCCACGTCGGATTTTTTCCTGCATTCTGAGCTCGGGCACGTAGCACAAAGTTCACGATTTCATTTCTGAAATCCTTAGGATTAGAGATTCCCGCTGGTTTTTCAATTTTTTCTAGATCATTATTTAATGCTTCTCGATCAAAACTTTCACCGGTATCCGGATCACGAAATTCTTGATCTTGGATCCAGAAATCAGCAAACAACACATAACGATCAAAAATATTTTGTCCGTATTCAGAATAGCTTTCCAAATAAGCGGTTTGAATTTCTTTACCAATAAATTCAATATAACGTTGCGCTAAATATTCTTTGATATACGACAAATATTTTTGCTCTACCTCAGCCGGAAATTGTTCCCGTTCAATTTGCTGCTCAAGCACATACAATAAATGCACGGGGTTAGCCGCCACTTCTGTGGTGTCGAAATTGAATACTTTAGAGATGATCTTAAAAGCAAAACGGGTCGACAACCCATTCATACCTTCGTCAACACCAGCATAATCGCTGTACTCCTGCTTAGACTTCGCCTTGGGATCAGTATCTTTTAAATTTTCCCCATCATAGACCAGCATTTTACTGTAAACACTGGAATTCTCTGGTTCTTTCAAGCGCGACAAGACCGAGAACTGAGCCATCATTCTTAATGTCCCAGGAGCGCACGGAGCTTGTGCCAAGGAGGAAGAGCGCACTAATTTTTCGTAAATTTTTATTTCATCGGAAACACGTAAACAATACGGCACTTTGACAATATAAATACGATCTAAAAATGCCTCGTTATTTTTATTATTCTTGAACGCTTTCCATTCCGATTCATTAGAATGAGCCAGAATCACTCCGTCAAATGGTATTGCGCCAAAACCTTCCGTCCCTTTGAAATTACCTTCTTGCGTAGCTGTCAGAAGGGGATGTAGCACCTTAATAGGTGCCTTGAACATCTCAACAAATTCCATCAACCCTTGATTTGCCAGGCATAATCCGCCCGAATAGCTATAAGCATCCGTATCGTCCTGTGCATAATCTTCCAACTTGCGAATATCGACTTTACCCACCAGTGATGAAATATCTTGATTATTTTCGTCACCCGGTTCGGTTTTGGAAATGGCAACTTGTTTTAACACCGAGGGATAACGTTTAACCACGCGGAACTGATTAATATCCCCGTTAAATTCATGCAAACGTTTTACCGCCCAAGGGCTAGGAATAGTTCGCAAATAGCGACGGGGAATACCGAAATCTTCTTCGAGAATTACGCCGTCTTCTTCTTCATTAAATAATCCGAGGGGCGATTCACTAATGGGCGAACCTTTAATAGCGTAAAAAGGAATTTTTTCCATTAACGATTTTAATTTCTCCGCAATAGAAGATTTCCCTCCGCCAACCGGACCGAGTAAATACAGAATTTGCTTACGCTCCTCTAAACCTTGCGCAGCATGCCGGAAGTAAGATACCACTTGTTCAACCACTTCTTCCATGCCGTAAAACTCACGAAAAGCCGGATAGATCTTAATAATCTTATTAGCAAAAATGCGAGACCGGCGAGAATCATGGCGAGTGTCGAGCAACTCCGGTTCACCGATAGCCGCCAATAACCTCTCTGCAGCCGAGGCAAATGCCAGCTTATCTCGCTTGCATATTTCCAAATACTCCTGCAAGGAATATTCTTCTTCCCGGGTACGCTCATAACGTGCTGTGTAATTATCAAAAATTTTCATAGTATTGCGTCCTTTATTGCTCAAATCAACAAATGTGTCGCTAACCGAATTAACTGTCTACTGCGCGCTATTTATCGCTCAATAATGATCTTTTCTGTTCAGCAATATAATAACATTCTTACTATAGCGTGATTCTTAATCACTATGTTCGGATAAATAATTGGATTAGTTTTAACTACAATCAAAATCGATGCTAACGAGTACGTAATAAACTATCGAGCCCAGGCTTTTTTCTTATACTTTAGTGCTGGCGCGTAGCGCTGCTCTGGTTATGATAATACATCAGCACAACTAATACGACCAATTACGCTTATACCACCTTATTCCTCCAACGAGCCGATCTTCACAAGTGTAAAAATCTTCTTTTTTTTGAGAGGAAATTTGGATGGGCGTAGCATGCCTAATGTTTTGGTAACGATAAATATGCCCCCGACTTCGGCACATGTAGTGCTTAAGTGATTGATTTAATTATGGATGGATATTCCATCTAGGCACTACAATTTGTAATGATGTGGTATTAAAGGGAATTTTCAAACAGGCGACGCTAGACAATATGGCGCGTTGATTAATGAGCGGGTCAGATGCTCGCTAATGGTTCAACAACCCAATTTATGTGCTGATGTTGGGTAAGTACTATGGCCAATAATTTTAAATTGGTAGGCCGTAATAGTGCAGCATATTACGCCTACAGATTACAACTTGCTGGCCTTACCAAAGTGTTTTAACGTGAGCATAAGACCGAATTTTTTCGTATTTCGTTACTAAAGTAATTGCGAGCTTTCTCGCGGTTGCAACGATCATTCGATCGGCAGTGTCTTTATGGAACACTCCCGGCAATGCCACTGATTTCAATGCAATCTCCGCATCTATTGGAAGAAAACGTATCACGTCGATTTTACCTACCGTTGCCAGCCAACTTTCCACGTCCATCGAAAGAAAAAGTCTGTCCCGATCAACCAACATGGCAATTTCCCACGCCGTGATACTTGAAATAATAATTTCACCACCAGACAATTCTTTATCTATTGCCCCTTTGGCTTTTTTGCTCAACATTGAGTCTCCCGTCACCCACCATATGAGAACATGCGTATCCAAAATAATCACTGCGCACCTTCCCATTCGTCCTCAACAACCGGAGCCATCGGATTTTTAAATTGAACAACGGAACCCCGTAGCACATCAAGCGGGTTTCGTTCGACGTTGCGATAGGGGCATACTTCTACCGCTGGCTTACCGTGGTCAGTCACAATCAAACTTTGTCCGGATGTTTCAACTTGACGAAAAAATTCAAGTGCCTTTGCTTTAAACTCCGATTTTGATACTTGAGTGCCACTCATAAAAATTCCTATAGGCATTAACTATAGTCCTAATAAGATAAAATTGGCTTAGAACGTAAATCTTTTTATAGGGTTACTCTGTTATGCTCAAGCCAGATTAGAGCAGACAATTAAGATTCGTGCTTAAGTTCCAAAGCACTGATCTTTACTAGGCTTTATCGAACCAATAATTACAATGGAGAAAATATGATGACTAAAAAGAAAACAGCAAATTCCTCAATTAATATCGGTATTAGTGAAGGCGAACGTAAGAAAATCGTTGCGGGCTTATCTGCATTGCTTGCAGACAGTTATACGCTTTATCTGATGACACATAATTTTCATTGGAATGTCACTGGTCCTCAATTCAATTCCTTACACCTGATGTTTATGGGCCAATACACCGAACAATGGAATGCATTGGACGTGATCGCAGAGCGAATACGGGCGCTAGGATTTCCGGCGCCGGGAACTTATAAAGAATTTGTTAAGCTAGCATCCATCAGGGAAGTCGATGGTGTCCCAAAGGCTTATGACATGGTTCGTCATTTGGTGAGTGCCCAAGAAGCTACAGCTCGCACAGCGCGTAAGCTATTCCCTATAGTCGATGCGGCAAACGATCAACCTACAGCAGATATTTTGACTCAACGCCTCGAAATTCACGAAAAAACGGCTTGGATGCTGCGTAGTTTGCTGGAAGAATAATTAGCAGCAAAGTGTCCTGTTAAGAGGGCTGGGATTTTTAGACTAGAAAACAAAGCTTTTTAACCGAGATTCTCCATTAGAATGGAGGCAAGTGCGATTGGTGTAGATTGTTGGGCAAGGTACGCCGATGCGGCGGCTTAAAGCCCGCAAGGAGAAGCAACCCAGTCCGGCTACTTAAAAGAAGTGCGATTGACTTCGTAGCGTTGCCTGCAATTCGCGATAGTGTTCTTAGTCTGATAGTTAATGTTTTCGGCTTGACCACGAAGTTATAGCGGTCTAATGGAAAATCTCGGCTTAATCTTTTCGGTGAGCGTTGCGCAATAAGCGATCGTATTTTAGCGCAATTGATTGTAATTGATTGTACACATCATGCTTCCACAGAGGCATCGCAGCCCAATGGAAATTATGGAAGCAAGCCCTAGGTTCAAGAGCAAAAACTAGCACAAATGGGAAAAAACGAAAGCTATAAAGGCGCAGGTAGGATAGTCCACCTCAATAATAAAAAAACAATATCCCCATCCCTTGGGACTTTATCAACTCCTCGGAAAGCCTTACAGCAAAGCATCTTATTGTATGGCGTAGGCTGTCCAAAACCTACCATTAATATCTCATCATTACCAAACTTGCAATGATAGGTGGAACATCAATCCATAATTCAATTAATGGCTTACGAACTACTTGCACCCAAGTCGAGAGATCGTCAAAAGAGAGTTCTACATTAGAAGTTTTGATATCAGCTATATCTTTCTATATGTAGTAGTGTCAAGGGAAACTGCCGGACTAATTACCGAGCGATTTTGTCGCTGCAGACCAACCATTAACCGGTGTATTGGCAAGGAATTTTGGGTTTATCTATTTGGAGGTTAGCCTTTTGTATTCTGAGAGCTGTTGTTTGCATTTCAGCTCTTAGATCATTCGCGAACCTTCAATAAATTTTAGCTATCAAATCGATAGGAACAATCAAATTTACCTATTGCCATCACCTCGTTAATATGGCTCATCTTCACATTTCAAAGGAGCAACAAGATGAGTCTATTACCCACAAGCCATGCGCATTTTCAATATGTGGCTAACTTTTACCAAAGAAAAATGGTACAGCCTGATAACTTGGCTGTGCAAAATCAGTCGTCCTTTGATGAAGAAAAATTCTTGCAAAGTGGCAAATTTTTTGGCCTGTTGCGCGCGATTTTTACGGCGATTATCACGTTCGATAGCAGCCCGTTTCATGAATTCGTGGCCGACTTTGACGCTAGTGCGAACTCAGACAATTTTAAAGCAGTTTTAAAAGAACGCGTTTCGGATCAGCAAGAGCACGACGAAATTGATGCGCTTACTGCGTCGCAACTAGCACAAATTCGAGATTTGATCGTGCTGTTGGAAGATAACCGCGAAAGAATTACTCGAAGCCTAGGAATGTATGAACATTATTATAACGATGTTGACGATTTTTATTCTAATGGTGGTT
>JAJNBE010000045.1 GCA_021155915.1 Solimicrobium sp.
GTGCGCCTGCGTCGCCAATCTTGTTTTCACTAATATCCAACGACGAAAGTTGGGCAAGCGGGGTTAAGGCTTGTGCGCCCGCAGCGCCAATATAGTTCCAACTAATATTCAACGAAGAAAGCTGGGTGAGTGGGGCTAAGGCTTGTGCGCCTGCGTCGCCAATCTTGTTCTCACTAATATTCAACGACGAAAGCTGGGTGAGTGGGGCTAAGGCTTGTGCGCCTGTGTCGCCAATCTGGTTCACACTAATATCCAAAGACGAAAGTTGGGTAAGCGGGGTTAAGGCCTGTGCGCCTGCATCGCCAATTCCGTTCCAACTAATATTCAACGACGAAAGCTGGGTAAGTGGGGCTAAGGCTTGTGCACCTGCAGCGCCAATCTCGTTCCCCCTAATATCCAACGACGAAAGCTGGGTGAGTGGAGTTAAGGCTTCTGCGCCTGCGTCGCCAAGATCGTTCCTACTAATATCCAACGACGAAAGCTGGGTGAGTGGGGCTAAGGCTTGTGCTCCTGCAGCGCCAATATAGTTCCAACTAATATCCAACGACGAAAGCTGGGTGAGTGGGGCTAAGGCCTGTGCGCCTGTGTCGCCAAGATTGTTCCCACTAATATCCAACGACGAAAGCTGGGTGAGCTTAGCCAAATTCGATACATGAGTATTTTTCATACCGCACTGCGATACATCGAGCTTTAGAGCCTTGATGTTTTTATTACTACTAAACGTCTCACAAAATAAACCGAACGCTCTGTCGAATTGAGGCCGAATTTGAAAGCGATAGCCCGTAATTTTGATGCTTAGTCCGCTTCCAGAGAGATTCTTGAGGTACCGACAAAACGCCACTTCCTCGCTCTGGGTTAATGTGGACAAATCTAATGAGATAAAAGAAGGAGGAGGTGCTTTCTTCACGATCTCACGCAAAGTCTGGCACGTTGCCGCCAGCTGGCGCCTATCCGTTTGGGAAAGATGCGGAATGATGGTATTCCATAATTCGTTAGGGAGCTTCGCGACTATTTCTTGATTATGTAGTCGCTTCGCTACCATGGCTTGATCTTGTAAATATACCTCGCACGCACCATATAACTCACTAAGTGGATTGACTGACCCTTCCACTCCATTTACCTCATTCCCCAGTTGTTGGCTAACGATGAACTCGGCACTGTCTGGCGTTAATCGTGCCACAGCGCAGTCTTTATAGTAAGTGGCTTTCTGGTGGTTATGAGACTGATAGAAATAACTTCGTGTGTCTATGCGCTCCGTATAAATAACGGTAAGTTCATACATCGCCCCCACATGATCACGATCGGCTGCTTCTTTAAAAACCGCCACAGCCTCGTCTTGCTCACTTGCGGTCGCGTTGGGATGGCGGTGCAGAGAGCGAGCATAGTCAACCATGTTTGCGGTATTTTCTGTGGTTCCCGGTCGAGGCTCAAAAGTAGGTATTTTTATGGTTCCGCCTGAAAAAGACGTTGTTTCACCCACATTGCTTTCCCCGTTTATTGAGGACAGGTTATTCGGTCTACGTTGGGATGAAAATCCCAATAAATTGGTAAATGCTTCCATTACTTTTTTCCTTTTCTTTTATTAAGTGGGTTGACGAGCCAAAGTTTCAGGCAATTCCTGCAAGAAATGACAAACCAAATTAGCCGAGGCTTACTAGCCAAACGTCGAAAGCTAGGTGAGCGGGGATAAGGCTTGTGTGCTACCAGCGCCAGGATTGTTATTAACTAATATCCAACGCCGAAACCTGAGTAATGGTTAAGCAGTAGCATTATTGTCACCGTTGAGAAACTATTGGTCTATACGTATTTTCCTCATTGACGTTAACACGTAGAGGTTATCTGCTGGTGTTCGGATCTATACACTGGTGCTCGCAATCCTCATGTACTCAAGTACATCCCGGGTGCTGTGCTCCGTGCGTTTTGACTTTGACTCGCTCGCTACGGTTATGCAGAAGTCTCTGGCCTACAAATTATTTTTCTCGACTTGCTGTGCGCACGAGGCGTTGGCACATTACCTTCAATCCTTTGAAGAGCAACGCGATCAGGATCAGCGCCGATATGAGCAGAAATCGGCAGTTACAAATCGAATTACGCCAGACAAAACAGGCAAATTACTGTGAAACCGAAGGAAGTTACAAGGTTAAATCAGGAGGGCGTACGCCTGATTGCTGATTTGTTACATGCGCGACAAGCCTTACATGAAGAGCAAGAAAACGGGGAAATCTGACAAAAAACTTGATTGGCTGCCCTCAACCAAGCAGCGTAAGGGATACTTGTTATGCTGCTTGCCGATAAGGAAAACCAAATACTGGCACTAAACCAGCCGCAGAAAGCAAGATTAAAGTAAGTCAGGAGTTTATTGACACAAGTGAGCCATCTTGAATGGGCCCTGGGCAAGCTATAGCACCAAACTCCTTCCATTGCTTTATTAATCAAATTTTCTGAGTTCTTCAAGCAGCTGCTAAAACAATTTATTGAATCAGGGCGCGATGAGAGTCATAAAAATACTCGCAGATACAGTTTTAACACTGGCATTACCAGTTGTATCGGAAAGCCGCGCAAATCTCACCAAAAAAATCTCCAACGATTAATGTGGTCAACCGTTCATTTTGGTGTGTTTCTTTATTCTCTTCGTCACCGACAACGTACCTGCCGCAATGAAATAGAACTTCTTGGCTTGATCGTCCTCTTTGGAAATAGTTATAATCTCGCCGATATTTTCAATTTCAAATTCATTGACAAACAGGCTTATAACTTCTGGATTTAACGAATAAAATAGGGGAAAATTTAAACCAAATTGGTTTGAACGTACCAATAGTTTTATTCGCGGACAAGGCTACATCAGGCTGCTTCTCCCACAATTGGCAGTACAACCCTTTTCTTTCAAGCCATGCTTTATATACTCCGCGCTCTACAATTTCGCCTTTATCCATCACAATAATTATAGGCATTCACAGCCGATTTTAAGCGATGCGTAACTGAAATAATGGTACGCTTTCCAGCCAATGTTGTCGATTGTTCTGTCGATTGCTTCACAATTAAACGGTCAACACCAGAGGTGGCTTCATCAAGATTAAAAATAGCGGAATTAGAAATTAGGGCACCTGCAATAGCAATACATTGAGCCTGTCCACCCTATAAGGTTGATGTTTTGCGTGTGAGAGTCTCCGAGCCTAAAGGGAGAGTAGATAAATAGTCAGCCTTGCGAAAATCAGCTTAAATTATATCAGTCTCAAACAAGTGAGTAAGTGTGATTTCCTCGTCAAAGGCATAAGTCACTTACCCAAGTAATTGAATTTGGGTATTAAAAAATATTTATGGAGAAATATTCCTTGCGATTGTAACGGCTATCGCAGCAAGCTGATCAGATACTAGGGTATACCCTAATGTGGAATTCCACAATAACTCGTTAGCCTTAATGAATGGATAATATCTCAGTTGCTTTATTCAATAGTTCACTAACTAGATTGATTCAGTTCTCTTCAACTCAAAGATAACGCGTTGTTTGGCATAAGCTTCGGGTAATTTTCATCGAAGATAAATTAATACGGAACTTAATTAAAAATGGATAAGTTATTAGTTATTGGATTGCTCCCGAATAAGCAGGAGATCAACAAATTTATAGTAATCCTTAAACCTTAATGGAGTAATACAAAATGATCGGACAACTGCGAGATTCAAAGTTTCAAGCTACTGTTACCAACCAACCGTCTAAAATTCGTTCTGATTTTCACTCAACAGAAGACTATTTTCAGCACCTCGCTTCAAACCTAGATGATTTGAAAATAACACTTGCTCAAAATGACCAGATACTTGATACAGTGGATGAAACAACAGGAAATACTTTATTGCACCTGATTGCAGAAGGTAAACCGCGTGAATATACCTTTGCTGTTGAGCCTTATCTCACCGATAAAAGAGTGGCTGCTCAAAACCAAAAAGGTAATACCGTCCTGCACAATCATATTAAATTTATTGGTAATATTGACGTTTGGCGTCAAACCCTGAGTGTTTATTTAAACCATTCCAATGGCGGTGCAACATTGTCTATTCAAAATGAAGCGGGTGATACAGCCCTTTCCCGTCTGTATATGTACAAACCATGGGATCCGGACGGCCGGCATCCCTCCGTCACGGATAGGTTATTGAGTAAAGGGCTTCCAAATCTTGATTTAAATGCGCAAAGCTCTTGCGGAGGCACAGCACTGTGTTTATCTCTGCTTGGAAACAGATATGATGACGCGATCAAATTACTGGATAACGGCGCCTCGCCGGTATTTCATGGTGAGAATCCACAATATAGCGCAGAAAATATTTTGAAGGTTAGGCAACAACAAATTATCGAAAAAATTGATAGCTCTTTCACAAATGATGAACTGGAAAAAATTTTAAAAGGTTCCTCTATCAGTATTATTTATGGCATGCAAGAACAAGTAGGGCATAAAGAGGCTTTTGTTGCAGCATTAGAGAAACTAAATCTTATTGAGGCAAAAATTAAGAGTTACCAATAAATTTAAAATTTATCTCTTATAGGTTGGCGGTCAGGAATTCGATTTCCAGACCGCTTTTTTTTAGACCCGCTCTTTAGTTTACGTATGGCAGTGTAGAGATCGAAAATCGCTAGAGAAAAATCGACAGATTACTGACTATAAGTTTCTGTTTATCTTTATAAATCAGCGCGCCCTTCTTATCAGAGCCGAGCCTATTATTGTTTATTCAATGAACAGCGACAATTTCCGGCAATCTTAATTGGTTAAATGTGAGGGTGAACCGTTCTATGTATTGGGATTGTATACAATACTTCGGTTGGTGCAAAAGAGGACCTCTCTTATGATGAAGTAGTAGAACACAATAAAATTATATTTAGCTGCTTGGCCTGAGAATTTACAGATGACATATCAATGCTATTTTATTTACCCCAGCGGCTTGGTATTGATCATGGGTTCACCATCTTCTAAGGTTAAAAAAAATTTGATTCGAACAAATGCTTTCAGCTGGTATGACCTATTCAGCTATCGCTATTGAACACATTAGGATATTGACTAAGCATTCAGGCCTGCAAGGGACACTAGGGATTTGACGACGTAAGTCTTCTAGCAAAAAAAACATAGGTTAATTATATGAATTTATCTTCACGGCATTGGGCTTTTATTGCAGCGATTACTTTGTTCGCTTTATGCACTGCACTATTTATTTATATGCAGCGTTTGGAGCCGGTGGCTTATATTACTGCCGTAGTACGCCAAGGTGACATTGAAAATGCTGTGTTAGCGGCTGGTAAGCTCGACGCAATAGAACGAGTCGATGTGGGGGCACAGGTATCCGGTCAGGTGAAATCTTTAACAGTTAGATTAGGTGACCTGGTGCACAAAGGTCAATCGATCGCCGAGATCGATGATTTGCCGCAACGGAACAATCTGCGCAATGCACAGGCCGCATTGAATGCTGAAAAGGCTAACCGTCTAGCTCGCCAGGCAGAGGTAAACGAAACGCGAGCTCAGTTCCTGCGGCAGAAACGTTTGCTGATTAATGATGCCAGCTCGCAGCAGGATTATGAGTCGGCTAAAGCTAAGCTGGCCATAGCGCAAGCCAGTCTGCAGCTAGTGGACGCACGCATTGTTCAGGCTCAAATCGAGGTCAACAATAAAAAGGTGGATCTTAGTTACACTAAAATTCTGGCACCCATGGACGGCACGGTGATCGCGATCATTACTCAGCAAGGCCAAACAGTGAATGCTAATCAAAGCGCCCCTACCATCGTTAAGTTGGCGCAACTGAATATAATGACTATTAAGGCACAAATTTCTGAAGTCGACATTACACACATTTCTGCAGGACAGAAAGCTTATTTCACCATTTTCGGCGACCCGGAAAAGCGCTACGATGCCACTTTGCGCAGCGTGGAACTTGCACCGGAGTCCGTCATGAAAGAGAACTCATGGGCCGGAAGTGGTAGTTCGGCCTCTAGTTCAGGAAGTGGTTCTGCCGCGGTGTACTATAACGCGCTGTTAGATGTGCCTAACCCTGACAATAAACTGCGCATCGCCATGACTGCGCAGGTGTCATTGCTGCGCAGCGAGGCAAAACAGGTCCTACTGATCCCACTGCAAGCGATCAAGAAAATTTCTAATCACAAGCAAGAAGTACAAGTGTTAGATGCAGACAATCAACCGCACACTCGAGAGATTATTACCGGTATTACCAATAACGTTGACATTCAAGTGGTCAGCGGCTTAAAGCTGGGTGAAAAAGTAGTGTTAGCGAAGGACAGCAATAGCGATACAAAAGCCTCTGGCGAACATGCAGGTGCGTCGTGAACAATCACATCGAACTAAAAAATGTTTGTCGAGCTTATATCAACGGTGCGCAGTCTGTTACAGTGCTCAAAGACATTAATCTGACTATAGCTTCAGGAGAAATTGTAGCGATCGTCGGAGCGTCTGGTTCGGGAAAATCAACGTTGATGAACATTCTGGGTTGCCTGGATGTACCTAACAGTGGAGATTATTTTATCGCGGGGCAAAGTGTGGCAGATCTTTCCCCGGATGAGCTGGCACGGATTCGCCGCGAACATATCGGCTTTATCTTCCAACGCTACCATCTTATGCCCGACATCACAGCACTCAGCAATGTCGAGATTCCAGCTATTTATGCCAACACTAAACGTAGCGTACGGCGCTTGCGGGCCGCGCAGCTGCTTGCACGATTAGGTCTCGAAGGAAGAGAGCATCACAACCCAGGCGCACTTTCTGGCGGCGAGCAGCAGCGCGTCAGTATTGCCCGAGCACTAATCAATGGGGGAGAATTAATCCTCGCTGACGAACCTACGGGAGCGCTGGATTCATGCTCGGGGGAGGAAGTGCTGCAAATACTCACCGAGCTCAACCGGCAGGGTCATACCGTGGTGATTGTTACTCATGATAGAAAGGTTGCTGAATATGCTCATCGCGTTATTGAGTTGCGTGACGGCAGAATTATTGCCGATAACTGCTGTCGAGCCATCGAGCCTTCTGCTGGGCTATCTGGATTGCCCGAGAAGTTGTCTGATAACGAACAAGAGGACTGGAGAAGTTTATGGGATCGCACGCGCGAGTCTCTAATTACGGCATCGAAAGCATTGAGTGCTCACCGTCTGCGCACTGTACTGACCATGGCTGGAATTGTCTTCGGTATTGCCGCGGTAGTTACTGTGATGGCGCTGGGTCAGGGAGCTAAGCAGCGAACTTTGGACGACATTAAGAAGTTGGGTACCAACATGGTGAGCATTTATTCAGGGGGCGATTATTTCGACAGTTCCGGCAAAAGCCGTCGCCCTTTGACACTTTCCGATTTGGATGTGCTGGCAAGTCAGAGCTTTGTAGACAGTGCCAGTCCGGAAATCTTGATTTTGCAGCCCGTTCGTTTCCGCGCCAAGTCTGCTAATGCCGCTATTGAAGGAGTTGGGCGCGATTATTTCCGAGTTGAGGGTATCGCTCTCATTGAAGGCAGTAATTTTAGCGATTATGACGACGCTTTGCAGGAAGTGATTATCGACGAGAACACTCGCAATGCCATTTTCCACGACGACGAGGGCTCCTTGGGTCAGACAATATTGATCGGTTCCGTGCCTGCAAAGGTGGTGGGCGTAGCGCGTAATAACCACAACTATTCACCAAATCGCCTGAGCCTGTGGATGCCCTATACTACTGTGATGTATCGCCTGCTGGGACAGCAAAACGTAAACAGTATCATCATTCGATTGAAAGACGACACGTCCAGTGAGGCAGCGGCGAACGCCATTACTCAATTGCTTACTCAGCGCCACGGGGATAAGGACTTTATGCTGTTCAACCGCGATCAGATTCGTCGATCCATTGAACGCACGGGTAAGACCCTCAGTCTGCTAATTCTAGTGATAGCCTCGATTTCGCTTTTTATCGGCAGCTTAGGTGTGATGAACATCATGTTGATTTCTGTTTCAGAACGAACGCATGAAATCGGCATACGGATGGCGGTAGGGGCACGACGCAGCGACATTATGCAACAATTTATGACTGAAGCAATACTGGTGTGCCTGGCTGGTGGTGTACTGGGCATCGCTTTATCTCTAGCGATTGCGCCCCTGTTCAGTAGCATGGCGGGTAGCACTTTGACACCCATCTATTCTTGGAAGGCAGCTTTCCTGGCGTTTGTTTGCTCAACGCTGATTGGTACGGTATTTGGATATCTTCCCGCTCGCAAGGCAGCGCGGATGGATCCAGTCGTTTCGCTAGCCAGTGAATAATTAAGTTGAACCATTTATTAAACGATTCATCCCATTGTTTTAACCCAGGTTATTCATAAAGACGGAGTGAATTGCAGTTCTTTTAAGTTGCCTGAACGGCGCTGCTTTTCCTTTCGGCATATAAGCAGCCGCTTCCGCGGTGTGCCAATGTTTCCGGTACATGCACTGCGCTTGCGGAACGGATTTTTCCTGAAAGGAAAGTTTCCTGAGTAAAGTAAAATTAATGTGGCCAACAATCCGGAAAAAACGCACTTGAGTCTCTCGATCAGCAGAATCTAGGATAATAACCAAAAAGGTAGAGGCCGCTCTAGCGAATTAAATTCAACATCTTCTCTCCACGCACGATGTCGTCTACTTGCAAGGATCTCCCCATTAATGGATGATTGTTACCCTTATTAATTAGATTTTCTGCCGTGGATTTTTTTATCAAATCGAAATGGTTATCACTACTACCCAATAAACACCATTCGACCTGCTCGGCGGGCTCAAAGTCCTCTAAGGAAACACAATCCCTGGCGTTAGTCAAGAAAATTGTATTTCTGTCCCGGACCATACCCTGATTTTTTAACTTCTCAAGATTCTTGGAGATACAAGAATTTATTTCCATAATTTGCGCCACGTTGGGCTCCTGATCAGAAAAATTGTCCTTCACACCGTCTGGTTTTTCATATAAAACTTTGTTCTCTTCCTCTTTTGTTCTAATTCTATGTTCCAGATAGGCGTTCCAGTGGATTGCTGGGTCTGTCTCGAACGCAATTCTAGAGGCTATCGCGCGGCGGACCAGTAAATTTGCTATTGCCTCAGCTACGTTGGCATTAGCCATTGCGCCAGCTGCAGTGGCATTGGCTATTGCCCCACTTCCCATAGCTAATGCCCCCGCACCCGCAATAGTCGCATTAGCAGTTGCACCACTTCCCCATGCCTCCGCTATTGCACCAGTTGCAGTGGCATTGGCTATTGCCCCACTTCTCATTGCTAATGCCCGCGCACCCGTAATAGTCGCATTAGTAGTTGCACCACTTTCCCATGCCTCCACGATTGCACCAGTTGCAGTGGCATTGGCTATCGTCCCACTTCTGTATGCGAATGCATGTGCCTCCGCTACGGTGGCGTTGGCAGTCGCACCGCTTTCAAGTGCCACCGCTTCTACGTCAGCTATGGTGGCATTTGCTACAGCACTATTTGCGAGTGCAAACGCCTGTGCACCCGCTACATTGGCATTGGCTATTGCCCCCCTTTCAACTGCTATGGCCTGCGCACCAGCTACGGTAGCATTGGCGATTGCACCGCTTTCCCATGCCTGTGCGGTTGCACCAGTTGCAGTGGCATCGGCTACAGCACCGTTTGTCATTGCATGTGCCTCTGCATTCGCTACGGTGGCATTAGCAGTTGCGCCGCTTTTAAAGGCCGCAGCTTCTGCACCAGCTACTGCAGCATTGGCAACCGCCCCGCTTTTCGCTGCGAACGCAACTGAATGGGCGGCGCTGGCATTCGCTATTGCTCCATTTTCCATTGCAATCGCCTGAGAACCAGCTACGCTGGCAACGGCTATTGCGCCGCTTTCCATTGCGCCCGCCTGGGCACCAGCTGCGGTAGCATTGGCTATTGCATCGTCTCCCCATGCCAGCGCTCCTGCACCTCTAGCGCTTGAATTGAGCTCACCCTGATAAAAATTTACTCCTCCGCTAACAACGAAACAGTTTTTTCCTAATGTAACGGTACGTGGAATTTCAATTTCATGGTTCTTATCTAACGCAAAAGTGCATCCCATCAAAGTAACGTCTGATTGGGTGGGAAAAAAATCACCTTCAATCGCATGCAACACATTTTGGCCAAAAGTCTGGCTGGGGTCATAATGCTGCTCCCCTACAAACGCCTTTAATTCGTTAGCCGTGCTAATGACGCTTATAGGGGCAGAATTACTGTTCTGATGAGCTGGCCGGTCTCTAGTAGGTCCAGGAGACATCTGCCTTCTAATTACGGTGGTATCCATAGATTGCTTCTCCTTTAATTGTCTATTTGATGTAGTAAAAATCTGTTTAGATGTGTATGGCTAGTGAATTTGGTTTGCCTTCATTCATTTTGTATATTACGGTGTCCCGCGTCATACATAGATACCTTCGTTTAGTTTGAGTATGCTTCAACCGAGCTTTTCATTAAACCACTACAGTTTGTGGTGAAGCCGATAAACATTAACTACTTAAAAGAAGCCTGCGTGACTCCGTCCTAATGGAAAATCTAGGTTCAAAGGGAAGGTGACCTTATTCCAGATGGGGTTAAGGTATCTTATGTGATATACGATGACGGAAAATGATAACCGTCAATAATCTAATTAATCGGGCTAGGATGGGGCGAATTTTTTTCCACGCTTACTTTTTTAGCGCGCGATACCACGCAAAATTTTGTAAAAAAATGCTTTGCAGCATACTTTTGAGTTGGTGGTGGTTTATCGGCGGTGGCGGAAGCTACACTACAAGACTGACAATGAGCAATTGATTGTCTTCCAAAAGATTAAACTCTTGGAGAACTCTGTAAGCGTGAGAAATGTAGAGGCGGTGTCGGAGTTTGGAATGAGATTTTTTAGGAATAAAGACAGACACGAGCAAAAAACGAATTTGATATTTTTGTGAGACTTCTGCTCAACTCACTGCGAGAGCAAATACCGCCTTGCACGGTGCTCGCAATCATCGCATAGTATTTCATTTGATATTGAATGTATTTTACGTGCGGGGCAAGTAAAAAGTGGGCCCCCAAGAACCTATTATTACCGAGACATTCTTTACTTCATGTAGCTATATAGCGTCAATTCGAAACACATCTTAACTGCCGCGACCTGCACAACCTTCGGCGCGAGCCGAATTTGGCGTTACTTAAATCTCGCCAACCTCGGCTACGCGCGTACTTAACGACTGATGCGTTTTTTAGTATATCTTACGCGTTCATGGTCGTGCAAAGGTCTCTTGCAATTATTTCACGTGAATGTCATTCTTAACGTTTCTGACACCCTTCACTTCACGGGCAACTTTTGTCGCTTTCGGTATATCCGCAGGTGATTTAACAAAGCCGCTTAATTGAACGGTGCCCTTGAATGTTTCAACATTAATTTCAGTCGCGTTTAAGTCACGATGATCAAGAATAGCTGCTTTAACTTTAGCGGTAATCACCGTGTCATCAATGTATTCACCTGTTCCTTCTTGAGTTGCTGTTGATGCACAGCCAACTTGGAAAGCTAAAAGAAGAGTCAAAAAAAGTGGAGCGAAAAATTTGATTGTTTTCATGAGTATTACTCCTATGAATTGTTTAAAAAGTGAGAGTTATTTAGGGACGAACGTAATTTAGCTATCCGTCCCTTGGTTGAGAAATGACAACAAAGAAATGGTGCCGGATAGGGCTTATTTGTTGTGATTCGACTTAGCAGTGGCGATACATGCGTCCTTTGCTGCACCACCGAGTGAGTTGCACTTTTCCAGCTCTACTTTATAAGCTGCATCGCGTTTTTCCTGAGCTGCATCGGAATTTATATCGCTAATTTCTTTGTGCGATTTGGCGTCCACTTTTGCTCGCGTATGATCGGCTCTGGCCTTTTTAATACAAAGATCTCTTGGCTGACCAGTCTGAGCTTTACACTTCTCTTTCGCTACCGCAAAGTCTGCGTCAGCGATTGCTATACGCGCTTTCATCGATGCTGCTGGGGTGTTTTGGTAACGTGCTTCCGCATTAGCAACGGTGCGTTTTTCCTCTGCCTTAGCTTCTTCGATGCAAACATCTTTAGGATTTCCACTTAATGTATCGCATTTAGCGCGGGCTGCTTTATAAGTGGCGTTAGCATTTTCTTTAGCAACGTTATAGTTGGCTCTTGCCTCATCATTTGCGGAGTAGGCGGCTATTGAAAAAGTAAGTGCAACCGAAACTGCTGTAAGAGTAGTTAGTAATTTTTGCATGGCTTAAACCTTTCAGAATAATTGGGAGTTTTTAGATTTTGAATATTGCGATTACTGCGGTAATTCAGAAAAGGCGTCTCTATGACGGTCTTCAAAACTTTTAATTTGTTTTTCTGCCTCTTCTTTACTAACCCCGTAACTTTCCTGAATTTTTCCAAGCAGGACATCGCGTTGACCTTTAATCTGTTCGATATGGTCATCAGTGAGTTTGCCCCACTGAGTCTGGACTTTGCCTTTGAATTGCTTCCAGTTTCCTTCAAAAATATCCGAGTTCATATCAATCTCCTTTTGTTATATGAAAAGTACTGATAATACCTCCGGGTAAACGCGTTGGTACCATATATGTTAACTGAAATTAATTTCCTCAGCCCAATAACTGTATAACAAATTTCAGGAATTGCAAGGGATAATTTTAAATTCGTCAAAAGATAAATACGTAGCGACATTTTTTTTCTAAAACTAACTAAAAAAAATTAAAGACTTTACTGAATTTATGTGATTCAATTGAACCGTTTTAATCTGTGATGTTTTATTTGAAAACATTTAATTCCCATCAAGTAGGTGAAACGCGAACCTAAAATAAACCTTGAATAAGCAATCGTTTTATCATTGATTTAATACGTACTCAATAAAGGAGAAAACAATGCAGACATCAAAAGAATATCTTTCAAACGTATCAACAGATAGTGCGGCATCTGGAGTGTCTTGGGGGGCGATTTTTGCCGGAGCAGCTGCCGCTGCAGCCCTTTCGTTAATTTTATTGGTGCTAGGTGTTGGTTTGGGTTTTTCAACCGTGTCCCCCTGGCCTAATAGTGGTATTAGTGCGGGAACCTTAGGGATTTCCACCATAATTTGGCTTATTCTTACTCAGTTAGTAGCATCCGGGCTGGGAGGATATTTGGCCGGACGCCTACGTACAAAATGGCGTACCTTACATACCAATGAGGTTTATTTTCGAGATACTGCCCATGGACTTTTAGCGTGGTCAGTGGCCACTCTTATAGTTGCCGCTTTAGTTGGAACCGTGATGAGTAAAACCGTGTCGGGGATTGCTTCTGCCGGTTCGTCAATGGCTTCCACCACTTTAGGCGCCGCTGGTGAAATTGCGCAGGGTCAAGTTAAATTCCTGTCTTCACACCACAGAGAAAATAACGGCCATAAAGAGGATAGCAGCGCAGAAAACCTGCCGAAGTACCTGATTGGCTTCTTGTTTAGAGCGGACCCCACAGCTGACTCCAGTTTAAACTCAGATAATGCCATACAGACTGAAGCAGAACGTATTTTAGTCAATAGTTTGCGTTCGTCGAATTTGCCTCCGGAGGATGCGGAGTATTTGGCAAAAATCGTTTCGAAACATACTGGACTTTCTGTGGAAGAGGCTCATAAGCGTGTAAACGAAACGTTTGATCGTTTGAAAAATAGTATTGCAAACGTTGAGAAGAATGCCAGAGAAACTGCAGATAAGGCACGCAAAGCTACTGCTTATTCGGCCTTATGGATGTTTGTTGCGTTGTTGTCGGGCGCATTTATTGCCAGCCTTTTAGCGACGTTGGGCGGTAGGCAACGTGACTGTGTCAGGGATGAAGCGGTAGTTTAAACGCGGATCTAATCAGTGACTCATAATATAATGATTCATAATAAAATCGATTAACTTGTTCTCTTCCATTAAGGAGATTCACCATGCGTTCATTGTTACTTTATGTGTTAGGAATTCCTATTCCAATCATTATTTTAATTGCGCTATTTTTACGTTAATGTGCGTAATTACCTAAATTGCTACCTGAGTCGGAAAAGATTAAGGTAGCACGAGGTTTAGTGCCGGGGAAACCCGGCCTTTTTGTTTCGGGATCTCATGAAAAATTGGGGTCAATAACGTTAACAGTTGACCCCTATCCTTTAGGATTTAAAAGCATTGGCTAAGCCTGAGGGCGTTGTATGCTAGAAGCCCAGTCAGTATTGTGCCAACCATTGTGCTAACCGTACCGTTGATTCCGACGTGGCCATCAAACCCAGTTTGGTTCGTCGCCATAAAATATCATCCACCTCGCGAGCCCATTCGTGAGTAACCAGATAACGTGCCTCTTGTTCAAATAGTCCGGGGCTAAGTTCCTCTCCTAAATCTGCCATGCAAGCTGCTCCTTTTAATAACCGTAAGGCGCGAGTCCCATAATTATGCGCATAGCGTTTGGCCAATGGCTGAGGGAGCCAGCGGTGATTATGGAGGAAGTTGGATAAAAAGCTGTTGAAATCGCCCTGTGGAATATTCCCGCCGGGTAATGTTGAAGTCGATGTCCAACCTGGATCGCGGGTGGTTAATAGGGGAGTGAGCATGTCAACCGCCTCTTCGGATAAACGTCTGAAAGTGGTAATTTTTCCGCCAAATATCGATAGCAGGGGAGCTTGTTCAATCGACGATAGTTGTAACCGATAATCGCGTGTGAGGGAGGAGGGATCCCTTACATCTATTTGGTCCAACAAGGGGCGAACACCGGAGTAAGTCCAGAGTACATCCTTAGGAGAAATGGCATGTTTAAAATAGCTGTTAACGGAGTCGCACAAATAAGAAACTTCTTCGTCGGTAATCGTCACGTTATCAGGATCGCCCTCAAATTCCAGATCGGTTGTTCCAATTAAGGTATATTGATCCAGATAAGGAATCGCAAAGATAACGCGATGATCGGTAATTTGAAAAATGTAGGCGTAAGGATGATCAAATAATTTCTTTGTAATGATGTGACTACCCTTTACTAATTTAATCTCCTGATGCTTTTTGTTTAATGGCACTTGCTGCTTTAAAAAAGAACCCGTCCAAGGCCCGGTGGCATTCACCATGCAACGTGCAAACACGCTAATAATTTGTTGTTTTCTATCAAGCAGTTCAACACGCCATCCATTTTTTTCTGGATGAGCGCCAATAAGCTTAGTGCGCGTTAATATCGTGGCGCCGAGTTCATGTGCGCTCATTGCATTTAATACGACAAGGCGTGCGTCGTCCACCCAGGCGTCGGAATATTCAAATCCTTTAACGAAACGATCCTGTAATGGCTGGCCAGAAGTATGGGATTCAAACTTGATAGTGCGGGAACCCGGGAAAAAATGGCGCTGACTAAGATTGTCATATAAAAATAAACCGAGCCGTATTAACCACGCAGGCCTCAGATGCGCGTCGTGCGGCATGATAAAACGGAGTGGGTGGACGATGTGAGGAGCAGCTTGAAGCAAAATTTCTCGTTCTTGCAATGCTTTGCGCACAAGGGCAAATTCGTAATACTCCAGGTAACGTAAACCGCCATGGATGAGCTTTGTCGAGGCGGAAGACGTATGGGAAGCTAGGTCATCTTTCTCACATAGCAATACGGATAAACCACGACCCGCAGCATCGCGTGCGATGCCAACGCCATTGATGCCGCCTCCCGCAATTAGAATATCCACATTAGTTCTCATAATGCTCCTGATAAATAATTGGCTAGTTTAACCCTAGTTAGGGTTTGCCCATGAATTTATGCTTGTGTAGTGAGAGGTCGATAATTGGAAATGAAAAGGCAAATTTATATTTTTCGTTTTATGGCAATCATAGAGCAACCGAGACCTATTATTTTGATGCGCCATTTGTCATTTGCTAACTATCAACGTCTTCCAAATCATGTTACCTTATTCCAGATTTTATTTATTAAAAAATATAAAATGAATATTTTTATTAATAGATAAGTTAATGGGTAAGTTTAGTTAAAAAACAAAACTATTTAGCTAAATTTGAGTACATTAGATGACTTGATATCACTACAATTTCATCCTTAAAAATACTTATCAAAGAAGCCTCTGCACGACCTATTGTGCGAGCCAAATACGGCTTTGCGCGGTGCTTACAATCCTCATGTATTCAAGTACACTCCGATTGCTGCGCTAGATGCCTTTTATCTTTGGCTCGCTCGCTACAGTGGTGTGCAGTGGTCTCTAAAAAGCAAATTGTTTTTCGTTTTTCGAACACATATAAAGGAAAAAACATGAATAACTTAAAATTTACTAGTGAGCATGAATGGCTGCGTCTGGAAGCTGACAACGCCGTTACGGTAGGGATTACTGATTATGCACAAAGTCATCTGGGCGATTTAGTATATATCCAGTTGCCTGATGTTAATGTGGCTTACAAAGCCGGCGACGAAGTCGCGGTGATTGAGTCGGTTAAAACAGCGGGGGGAATTGCGATGCCATTTGACGGTAAAGTAGTTGAAGTAAATACTACTTTAAACGATCAGCCGGACATAGTGAACCAAGATCCGCTGGGTGCTGGCTGGTTCTTTAAGATGACCCTTGCGGATTCAGGCAAGTTAAATTCATTGATGGATGAAGCAGCTTATAAAGAATTCGTTGCTAAGTTAGGTTAATTACCTCGGAGTAGCCGTAATATGAATTGCAATTATTATTTAGGTATATTTGAGGAGTTGAAATGAGTTCGCAACGTGCAGCACAAGAACATTTGGGACTAAATTCAGAATTTGTAGCGAGGCATATTGGTACTTCGTCAACCGATATTCAATTTATGTTGAGTACGCTCGGGTTCGGGACGATGGATGAATTTATTCGCCACGTAATTCCGGCATCCATTTTGTCAGATCAACCTCTTCAATTAGGGCACGCAGGCAACGAGCCAGAGGTGCTTGAATTGCTGCGTGAAATTGCCGGACAAAATCAAGTTGTTAAATCGTATATTGGTATGGGGTATTACAACACGCATACCCCGAACGTTATCTTGCGTAATTTGCTGGAGAATCCTGCCTGGTATACGGCTTACACGCCGTACCAACCTGAAATTTCACAAGGTCGACTTGAGGCTTTGTTGAATTTTCAAACTATGGTCGCAGACCTGACGGGCATGGAAATTGCTAATGCGTCGTTGTTAGATGAGGCCACAGCTGCAGCCGAAGCAATGACTTTTTGCCAACGAATTTCGAAAAGCAAAAGCAATGTTTTTTTTGTGTCGGAAGATTGTTTTCCGCAAACTATCGATGTTATCAAAACGCGCGCAGCACCTATCGGCATCAAGGTTGTGGTGGGTGATCATCGAATTCTGTTAAAGGAATTAGATTGCTTCGGCTTATTGTTGCAATATCCCGCGCTGAATGGGGAAATTCATTCTTATAAAAAAACATGTGAATTGGCACATGGCAAACAAGCGATGGTGGTGGTGGCTGCTGATTTGTTAGCGTTATCTTTACTGGTACCGCCGGGTGAATTTGGCGCGGATGTAGCGGTTGGTTCTTCGCAACGCTTTGGTGTTCCACTTGGTTTTGGCGGTCCACACGCGGCTTATTTTGCCACAAAAGATGAGTACAAACGCCAGATGCCTGGCCGGGTGGTGGGGGTATCGATCGACAGTCATGGCCACCCTGCTTATCGCCTGGCCTTGCAAACGCGGGAGCAGCATATTCGCCGTGAAAAAGCGACGAGTAATGTTTGTACTGCTCAGGTATTACTCGCCAATATTGCTGGCATGTTCGCGGTCTACCACGGGCCGGAAGGAATTAAGCGTATTGCGTATCGCGTTCACCATTTAACCACCGCATTGGTTGTCGGTTTGCGAGAGCTAGGTTACTCAGTAAAAAATGAACGTTTTTTTGACACTATTGAAGTAGTAACCCATTCGCGTACTAAAGTCATTCATGCGGTAGCACGAGGCCTCAATATTAATTTGCGAGTTATTGATGATGTCAGGGTAGGCGTGTCCTTAGACGAAACCTGTGGCGAATCGGATATCCAGGCAATTTGGGCCGCGTTTGCTTCCAGTGAACAAAAACTGCCGGACTTTAGAAACGTATTTGCTCAATCTAAGGGCAGCGCATCGGTCTGTATTCCGTCCGAATTGCAGCGCGTGAGTGCATTTTTAACTCATCCGGTTTTTCATCATTATCATTCGGAGACACAGTTACTAAGGTATTTACGTGCCTTAGCCGATAAAGATTTAGCATTAGATCGTAGCATGATTCCACTCGGTTCCTGCACTATGAAATTGAACGCGACAGCCGAGATGATTCCGGTCACCTGGCCAGAGTTCGCCCAGATTCATCCGTTCGCACCTACGGAACAAACGCAAGGTTATGCGCGGTTAATCACAGAATTAGAACAAATGTTGGTAGCTTGCACGGGGTATGATGCGGTGTCGTTGCAACCGAACGCCGGTTCACAAGGCGAATATGCCGGTTTGATGGCTATTCGGTCTTATCACCATAGCCGTGGGGACACACATCGAAATATTTGCTTAATTCCCAGTTCTGCACATGGTACAAACCCAGCAACCGCACACATGGTGGGAATGCAAGTGGTGGTGGTGAAATGCGACAGCAGCGGTAATGTCGATGTGGCTGATTTAACAGCAAAAGCAGAACAACATCAGGCCGATTTGGCCGCATTGATGATTACTTACCCCTCGACGCACGGAATTTTCGAAGCAGCGATTAGGGAGATCTGCGCCATCATTCATCAAAATGGAGGTCAGGTGTATATCGATGGCGCCAATATGAACGCGATGGTGGGGCTATGCCAACCAGGAAAATTCGGTGGTGACGTTTCCCATCTGAATTTGCATAAAACCTTTTGTATTCCCCATGGCGGTGGTGGCCCAGGGGTAGGACCTATCGGCGTTAAATCGCACCTGATTCCCTTTTTGCCTGGCCATCATCTACTCGGAAAAAAATCAGCATCGGTGTGCGCTGCACCGTGGGGGAGTGCCAGCATTTTGCCGATTAGCTGGACATACATCAAATTAATGGGGCAAGAAGGGTTAAAGCAAGCCAGCCAGGTAGCGATTTTGAACGCTAATTACATCGCCAAACGCCTTTCTACGCACTATCCAATTCTTTACGCCGGGGAAGGCGGTATCGTGGCGCACGAATGCATCGTTGATTTGCGCCCGTTAAAAGACGAAACGGGTATCACAGTAGATGACGTTGCTAAACGTCTGATGGACTTTGGTTTCCATGCGCCGACTATGTCGTTCCCAGTGCCTGGCACGTTTATGATCGAGCCGACAGAGAGCGAAGACCGTCATGAGTTAGACCGTTTTTGTGACGCCATGATCGCGATTCGCGCGGAAATTGCAGACGTTGCTAATGGAAAAATTAGTGCTGAAGAAAGTCCATTGAGGCATGCGCCGCATACGTCAATGGCCTTAGCTGCGGAATGGACACATTCCTATAGCCGGGAGCAAGCCACATTTCCCGTGGCTTCGCTCAAGAACGGTCGCAAATATTGGCCACCGGTAGGTCGAATAGATAACGTATATGGTGATCGTAACGTAATCTGTTCTTGCCCACCGTTGACGGACTACGAGTAATCACATTTTTGTTCCTACTCATGAACCATACAGGATGCCTCCCTCTCCTATATAAGGAAGAGGGAGCATTGAATAAACTAATAAGGGAATAATCATGTCCAATGAGACCGGGTCTGACCATTTACTTCGAACATCTCTGCATCATCTACACATTGAACTCGGTGCCCGTATGGTGCCATTTGCGGGGTATGAAATGCCGGTTCAATATCCGTTGGGCGTAATGAAGGAGCATCTGCATACGCGCAGCGCAGCGGGTTTGTTTGATGTGTCGCATATGGGGCAAGTGCGTTTAAGCCCATTTCCTAATGCAACTGTGCAAGAGGTGGCAAAGGCTTTTGAAACATTAGTGCCAATTGATGTGCTCGATTTACCTCTCCACAAACAGCGTTACGCTGTATTCACCAACCAGCAAGGCGGCATTCTGGATGATCTGATGGTTAGCCATATGGGCGATTCGTTATTTGTCGTGGTGAATGCCGCATGCAAACGACAAGATATTGCCCACATGCGCAAGCATTTGGAAGGACTGTGTAAAGTAGAAGAGTTAGCTGATCGTTCTTTGTTGGCATTACAAGGCCCAGCAGCCGGCACCGTGATGGAACGTTTGTCGCCCCAAACCACCTCGATGGTGTTTATGGATTCAAACGAAGTCACGTTAGTTGACGCGAACTGTTTTATAAGCCGTTCGGGCTACACCGGGGAAGACGGTTTCGAAATTTCGGTGCCAAATAGCCATGCAGAAAAATTGGCACGATTGTTATTGGCACAACCTGAAGTGGCAGCAATAGGGTTAGGTGCGCGTGACTCCTTGCGACTCGAAGCAGGATTATGCTTATACGGTCATGATATGGATGAAACGGTGACTCCGGTTGAAGCGAGTTTGACTTGGGCGTTATCAAAAGTAAGGCGGGCGGAGGGTGCTCGTGCTGGTGGTTATCCTGGCGCAGAGATAATTCAGCGGCAATTTACCGAAGGCGTCCCAAAAAAACGAGTTGGTCTGCAAATTACTGAAAAAATTCCGGTGCGTGAAGGAGCTGAAATCGTAGATGCAAATGGAGAAAATATCGGAAAAGTAACAAGTGGCGGTTTTGGGCCCAGTGTAAATTCGCCGATAGCGATGGGTTATGTCAGCCAATCATTTTCTTCTATTGGCACTAAGTTGCACGCGATGGTGCGCGGAAAGCCGGTAGCGTTAGAAGTAGTGAAAACGCCTTTTTTCCCGCAACGCTATTTCCGCGGGTAATTTTTCCTATAAATCTCTGTAGCTGAGTTCTTAGGAAAGTTGATTCGTTAAAGGGGGTACAATGCAAACCCTCACGCTGGAAACCGATCTCAAAAGCGTACGATTAGTCATGAAGACGGTAATCGGTCGAGGAGTTCCCACAATGAGGTGTACGTACGCATGCGGATGTTTCTTTTTTCTAGACAATGCATTCTTACTTATGCGTCTTAGCGCAAATCTCACTTATCCGGACCGTCAAGTCTGCTGTCCTGCCAGAGCGCCCCGAGCAAATTTGCTATGTCCTTTATTACGTCCTCTGGAGCATCATGAAGTGCAGACTTATTGTCGCGTAGGCTTTCGAACAACAACGCATATTTGGGTGCCAGTTCTCTTACCTTCTTTGCGTCGGCGGTTTCCTTAGAGTACCAAAAGTCCGCCCGGGGTTGATCGCGCCTGAACCAAGTACGTTTTTTAGAATACAGCTCGCCGAGTTCAAAAGCCGCATAACGATGTGCTAATTCATGTGCTTCCGACAAAAAGAACGTGGCAAGGGTATCACTCTGTGTGACGCCTTTACCATCACAAAATGCCATACCCAACGCGAAGGCCGCGTCAGCGCGATGACTGTTACTCATGTCGCAAAATCTACCCAAGTTTTCACTAATTATCATAAATTCCGAATAAGGGATTACTTTACCCTGTTTAGCTTTGCCGGACGTTAAGGCCAATTCGTGTCGCGCAATGGCAATTGAATCGGGTTTCTCCGCAGTGGCCGAAGCTCCTGCAACCATGGCGTTCGCTATTGCGTGGGAGGCGCCTGCAAAAGCTTGAGCACCGTACCTTGTCGCATTCGCTATTGTTCCGAATGCATTTGCAAAAGCTTGAGATCCGTCCGCTGTGGCATTCGTAGTCGCTCCAGACGCTGCGGCATAAGCTTTGGCCTGGTTCGCCGTGGCATTCGCAGTCGCGCCGAATTCGTTAGCAAAAGCTAGAGCTCCGTTTGCCGTGGCATTCGCTATTGCCCCAGCAGTTGCATGAGCCTCAGCCGCGTTCTCCGTGGCATTTGAGATTGCGCCGGATACCCAAGCTTTAGCACTAGCTCCATTTGCCGTGGCATTCGCGGTTGCACCGGATGCTATTGCAAAAGCTCCAGTGCCGATCGCTATGGCATTCGCTGTTGAACCAGATGCGTTTGCATAAGCTTTAGCTCCGTCCACCGTGGCATTCGCTGTTGTTTGAGATGCGCAGGCAGAAGCTTGGGCCCCGTCCGCTGTGGCATTGGCTACCGCACCGGATTCAGCTGCAATAGCCTTAGTACCATTCGCTATAGCATTCGCTGTTGCACCAAATGCGTTTGCATAAGCTTTAGCTCCGTCCAACAAGGCATTCGCTGTTGTTCCACCTGCCAAGGCAGCAGCTAGAGCCCCGTCCGCGATGGAATTCGCTACCGCGCCGGATTCAGCTGCAAAAGCCCCAGTACCGTTCGCTAAAGCATTCGCTGTTGCACCAGAGGCGTTTGCATAAGCGTGAGCTCCCTCCACCGTGGCATTTGCGGTTGTTCCACATGCCAAGGCAGTAGCTAGGGCCCCGTTCGCTGTGGCATTGGCTGTCGAGCCTAAGGAGGTTGCATAAGCAAAAGTTCTCTTCATCGTGGCATTTGCCGTAGCGTTAGATCCGCAAGCGACAACTGTTGCACCTTCTAAGATTGCGTCGGCAATACCGTGATGAAACGCCAAGATACCCGACTTCACTTGACAGTTCTCTAACGTCACGTTTTCCGGAAAAATGATTTTCTCATTGGGTTTCAAATCAAATTGAATTCTTTTTAAGGTTATCGGATATGCCGTAGGAAAGGTATCGGTAACAATGGCCTGCACTATATTGTCTGCAACAGAGAGCGTGCTATCGTAGAGATGTTCTCCTATCCAATCCTTCACCCCATCGACTGTCGTGAGCGTGGATTGAGTTACCCCGTCAGAGGGAGTAGTAAAATAGGGGAAGCCGATAGCAGTGATATAAGCAGGGAAGGAAATCATAAATAGGCTTCTTTCTAAATTTATCGACTGTCGTAGAGTAAAGCATAACGCCGGGCACCGGTATTGGGAGTTTCCACAAGGTCCTATCACGTACGTATTACTGACATTTCTTTTTTCGTAAAGAATATGTCATTAAACCACTATTCTTAGCGGCAAAACTAATGTATTTAGATCGTAGGGTTTGCTTTCCAGTTAGTGCCTGCCGAGCAAATTTCCTATAACCTTTATTACGTCCTCCGGAAAATAATAAAGCGCGGACTTGTTGTCACGCAGGCTTTGGAGCAACAAAGCATATTTTGGTGACAGTTCTCTTACCTTCTTTGGGGTGTCGCTTTGCCTGACACCTTTACCATCACAAAATGCCATTCCCACCTCGTAGGCCGCGTCAGCGCGTTTACTATTATTCTCGTTGAAGAATCTGTCCAAATTTTCGCTAATTATCATAAATTCCGAATAGGAGATCGCTTTACCGCCAAAAACGTCCTTGGAATCCACGCGAGCCAACGCATGTCGCGCAATGGCGACCGAATCAGGTTCCCACGCCGAGGCCTTAGCTCCTGCAACCGTGGCATTGGCTGTTGCTCCAGATGCCCGGGCAGAAGCTTGAGCCCCGTTCGCCGTGGCATTTGCTGTCGAACCCGATATATTGGCAAAAGCATCAGCCCCCTTCGCCGTGGCATTCGCTGTTGCTCCCGTTACAGCGGCATAAGCATGAGCCCCACCCGCTGTGGCATTCGCTGTTGCGCCGGATGCGCCTGCAATAGCCCAGGCCCTTTTTGCTGTGGCATTCGCCGTCGCGCCCCAAGTTTCTGCATAAGCCAGAGCGCCTTTTGCTATGGCATTTGCCGTAGCATCCGATCCGCAAGCGGCGACTCTTGCACCTTCTGAGACGGCATTAGCAGTGCCGTGATGAAATGCGACCCTACCTGATGTAACCTGACAGTTCTCTAAAATAACGTTTTCCGGAAAAATGATTTCATTGCGTTGATCAAACACCATTCCTTTTAAGGTTATCGGATACGCCGTAGGGAAGGTACCGTTAGCAACGGCTTGCACTATATTCTCGGCAACAGAGAGAGTGTTATCGTAGAGATGCTCTCCTATCCAATCCTTAACCCCATCGGATATCGTTACCGTGTGTTGAGTTGTTATATCCAAGGAATTAACAGAATAAGGGCGGCCAGTAGTAGTGTTATTAGTAGGGAAGGAAATCATGGTAAGGTCTCTTTCTGAATTAATCATATGGCGTAGAGTAAAGTACAACACCGGGCACCGATATCGGGAGTTTCCACAGTGGGGTAAACCCGTAGGCCTTGCTGACTTTTCTATCTTCGTAAAGAGTCTATTCTTAACTCATGTGTCTTAGCGGTAAAACTCATTTATCTAGATCGTATGGTCTGCTGTCCAGGCAAAGCTTGCCGAGCAAACCTCCGATGACCTTTATTACGTCCCCCGGAACACTATTGAAAGGAGATTTATTGCTACGCAGGCTTTCTAACAACAACGCATATTTTGGTGCTAGTTCTCTTATCTTCCTTATGTCGAAAGTTTGCTTAGAGTACCACTGGTCCGCCAGCCGTTGATCTTGCCTGAACAAAGTACGTTTTTTTGAATACAGCTCGCCCAGTTCAAAAGCCGCATAACGATGTACTAATTCATGTGCTGCTGACAAAAAAACGTGGCAAGGGTGTCGCTTTGTTTGACGCCTTTACCATCACAAAATGCCATACCTACCGTGTAGGCCGCGTTAGCGCGATTACTGCTATTTTCGTCTAAAAAACTATCTAAATTTTCGCTAATAATTTTAAATTCTGAATAGGGGATCGTTTTACCCTGTCCGCTATTCACGAAGGCCAACTTATGGCGTGCAATGGCGATCGAATCAGGTTCCGGAGCCTTAGCCCAAGATCCTGCCACCGTGGCATTTGCTATTGTTCCGGATACCACTGCAATAGCTTTCGATCCGTTTGCCATAGCATTCGCTGTCGTGCCGGATACCATAGCCATAGCCCAAGAAAATTTTCCTATGGCATTCGCTGTGGCACCGCATGCCTTTGCCGTAGCTGTAGACCCAGGCGCTGTGGCATTCGCTATTGCGCCGTATGCTTCTGCAGAAGCTCGAGACCCGTCCCTCGTAGCATTCGCTACAGCACCGGATGCCTTTGCAATAGCTTTTGACCAGCCGAATGCGGCATTTGCTGTGGCACCGGATGCGTTTGCAGTCGCACGACCCCCGAATGTGGCTTCAGCTGTGGCACCGGATACGTCTGCAATAGCCCAAGTGTTGCCCTCTGCGGCAATCGATGTCGAGCCCGATACGGCTGCATAAGCTACAGCTGAGTACCCTGTGACATACGCTGACGAACCGGATGCGGTTGCATAAGCCTTAGCCCTCTCTCCGGGACCCCTCGCTCTTGCACCGGATGCGGTTGCAATAGCGCAAGTCTCGCGCCCTTGAGCATATACCTCGGCATCAAATCCGCAAGCGATTACTGTTGCATGTGAGAATGCGTAGGCGTTGCCGTGATAAAACGACGCCTTACCGGAGTGCACCTTACAATCCTTTAACGTCACGTTTTCCGGAAAAAAGATTTCATCATTTGTTCTCAAAGAAAACTCCACACCTCATAAGGTTATTGGGTACGCTGTAGGAAAAATATTATTAGCGACGGCTTGCACTATATTATCTGCAGGAGAGAGCGTGTTATTGTAGAGATAGTCTCCGATCCATGCTTTAATCATATCGACCGTCGTGTTTATGTGTTGAGTTTCGGTACGCGAGGGACTAACAGAATAGATGATGCTGGTAGCATTGTTAGTAGTAGGGAACGAAATCATGATAAATTTTTCTCTAAATTAATCAAATGTCGTAGAGTAAAGCCCAACGCTGTGTACCGATATTGGGAGTTTCCCCAATGTGGGAAACCCGTACGCATTGCTGAGGTTTCTTTTTTCGTAAAAAATGCGTTCACGCGTCTAGCGAAAATACTTATTTAGGCGGATTGTAGGACCTTATGTCCATTTACAGTTTACCGAGTACACTTCCTATGATGTTAATTACATCCTCTGGAACACCATGAAAAGCAGACTTATTGTCACGCAGGCTTTCGAACAACAATGCATATTTTGGTGCCAACTCTCTCACTCTTTTTGCGCCGGAGGTTTCCTTAGAGTACCAATGGTTCGCCAGGGGTTTATCTTGCCTGAACCAGCTACGTTTTTTAGAATACAGCTCGCCCAGTTCAAAAGCGGCATAACGGTGTTCTAATTCATGGGCTCCCGACAAAAAGAACGTGGCAAGAGTATCGCTTTGTTTGACACCCTTACCATCACAGAATGCCATGCCCACTGCGTAGGCCGCGTCAGCGCGATTAGGGTTGTTTAGGTCGCAAAATTTAACCAAATTTTCGCTAATTATCATGAATTCTCCAAAGGGGATCGCTTTACCCTGCTTAGCTTCAGCGGACGTTAAAGCCAATTCATGTCGTGCAATGGCGACTGAATCAGGTTTCCCAGCCGTGGCCAAAGCTCCTGCAATCGTTGCATTCGCTATTGTGCCGGATGCATTTGCAATAGCTTCAGCCCCATTCGCCATTGAATTTGCTATTGTGCAGGATGCCTTCGCGATAGCTGTAGCTCCATTCACCATTGCATTCGCTATTGTGCCGCATTCATCTGCAATAGCTTGAGCTCCCTTTGCAGTTGCATTCACTGTTGAGCCGTATTCCTTGGTAAAAGCTCGAGATCCGTCCGCGGTGGCATTCGCTGTTGCGCCGAATGCGGTTGCAGAAGCTTCAGCGCCGTCCGCCGTGGCATTAGCTATCGCACCGGCTGATTCTGCATTAGCGATGGCCCCGCGCACTGTGGCATTCGCTGTTGCTCCAGATACCCTGGCAAAACCAAGAGCCCCGCGCGCAGTGGCATTTGCTATTGCGCCGTATGCATATGCCGCAGCACAAGCCCCGCTCGCTATAGCATTGGCTGTGGCTCCAAATGCCCGGGCAGATACCTTAGCCCCTGCCGCCGCGGCATTTGCAGTTGCTCCAGGTGCTCGGGCGGAACCTTGAGCTCCTCTCGCTGTGGCATTTGCTGTCGCGCCGAATGCTTTTGCATAAGCCTCGGCCTGGTTCGCTGTGGCGTTTGCTGTCGCACCCGAAGCATCTGCATAAGCCTTAGCCAAGCTCATAGTGGCATTCGCTGTCGCGCCGAATGCAGTTGCATTAGCCTCAGCCATGCTCACCGTGGCATTCGCTATTGAATCGGATGCGTTTGCACTAGCCCTAGCCGATTGCGCTGTGGCATTCGCGATCGTGCCGGACGCATCTGCAAAAGCTTGAGATCCGTCCGCTGTGGCATTCGCAGTTGCTCCAGACGCTTCTGCATAAGCCTTGGCCTGGCTAGCCCGGGCATTCGCTGTAGCTCCAGATGCCTGGGCAGAAGCGTGAGCTCCCTCCGTCCTAGCATTTGCTATCGCGCCAGATGTGTTGGCATAAGCTTCCGCCCCGCTTGCTGTGGCATTCGCTGTAGCTCCAGTTGCCTGAGCAGAAGCGTAAGCCCCCTCCGTCGTGGCATTTGCAATCGCGCTAGGTGTCTTGGCAAAAGCTTCCGCCCCCCGTGCCGTGGCATTCGCTGTTGCTCCAGATGCCTTGGCAGAAGCGTGAGTGCCGTCCCTCGTGGCGTTTGCTATCGCGCCAGCTGTGTTGGCAGAAGCTTTCGCTCCGCGTGCTGTGGCATTCGCTGTTGCTCCAAATGCCTGGGCAGAAGCGCTAGCTCCTCCCGCCGTGGCATTCGCTATCGCGCCAAATGCTTCCGCAACAGCACGAGTTTGGACTGCTGTGGCATTCGCTGTTGCACCAGGTCCACTTGCCCTGGCACTAGCCCTACGCCTGCAGGCATTTGCTGTCGAACCGCGTGCATTTGCATACGCGCAAGAGTCGGGGTGCCATGCATTTGCTGTCGAGCCGGGAGCGGTTGCCCAAGCTTTAGTCCACATTGCGAGGGCATTTGCTGTCGAACCGGGTGCGGTAGCATAAGCCTCAGCCCTCTCCGCCGTGGCATACGCTTTTGCACCCGATGCAGTTGCAAATGCATAAGCGTTGGCCACGTCCGCACATGCATCGGCATCATATCCGCAAGCGATTACTGTTGTACCTTCTGAAACTCCATGGACAACCCCGTGATGAAACGACACCGTACCTGACCTCACCAGACACTGCTTCTCTAATCTCACGTTTTCTTGAAAGATAATTTCCTTGTTTGATCCCAGATCAAACACCATTCCTTTTAAGGTTATCGGATATGCCGTAGGAAAGGTACCGTTGGTTACGGCCTGCACAATATTGTCCGCAACCGAGAGCGTGTGATCGTAGAGATCGTCTCCTATCCACTCTTTCACCTCCTCGGCTGTCGTGATCATAGGTTGGTCTGCCATATCCGACGGATTAGCAGAATAGATGAGGCCGGTAGCAGTTCTATTAGTAGGGAAGGAAATCATGACGAGGTAACTCTCTCAATTAATTGAATGTCGTAGAGTAAAGCACAACGCTGGGCACCGGTATTGGGGGTTTCCGCAAGGTCCTATATAAGTACGCAGTGCTGACGTTTTTTTTCGTAAAGAATATATCTTTAATTCACGCGTCCTAGCGGGAAATTAGTAGGAAAGGAAATCATGATCAGGTTTCTACTTAAATTATTCAAATGTCGTAGAGTAGGGACGACACTGGGCACCGATATAGGTGGTTTCCACAACGCTGAATACAGGTACGCATTGCTGAAATTTTTTTATAGAACGCATCTCTCACTCGCGTGTTTAACGGAAAATCCATTCATCTGGAACGTAGGGTCTGTTATGCAGTCAGAGCCTCCCGAGCAAACTTCCTATGAGCTTGATTACGTCCTCCGGGAGACCGTGAAGAGTGGACTTATTTTCACGCAGGCTTTGGACCAGCAACGCATATTTTGGAGCCAGTTCTCTTATCTTCTTTGCGTAGGAGGTTTCCCAAGAATACCATCGGTCCGCGAGAGTCTGATCGCGCCTGAACCAGATACGTTTTTTAGAATACAGCTCGCCTAATTCAAAAGCCGCATAACGGTGGCTAAATATATGCGCTCTCGATAAAAAGAACGTGGCAAGGGTATCGCTTTGTTTGACGCCTCTACCATCACAGAATGCCATGCCCACCATATAGGCCGCCTCAGCGCGATTTCTATCGTCGAAGAATCTGTCCAAATTTTCGCTAATTATCCTCGCTTCCGAATAGGGGATCGTTTTACCTTTATCGGATCCCAAGGAGGTTAAGGCTAACTCATGTCGCGCAATGGCGATTGATTTAGGTTGCCGAGCCGTGGCCAAAGCTCCTGCAACAGTGGCATTAGCCATTGTGCCCTCTTCATCGGCAATAGCTTGAGCCCCGTTCGCCGAGGCATTCGCTGTTGTGCCATAATCACTGGCAATAGCTTGAGCCCCGCCCGCCGTAGCATTCGCTATGGAGGAAGAAAAGGCAAGAGCAATGGCGCCGTTTCCTGTGGCATTCGCTGTCCCGTATGCCCTGGCGTGAGCTCGAGCCCCATTCGCAGAGGCATTCGCTGTTGTGCCTAATCCATAGGCACAAGCTTGAGCCCCGCTCACAGTGGCATTCGCTGTCGAGCCAGATGCGGTTGCATAAGCCTCAGCTCCACCGGCCGCGGCATTCGCTTTAGCCCCAGATGCTGTTGTATAAGCGCTCGCTCCGCTCACCGTGGCATTCGCTATAGCGCCCCCAGCACTGGCATCAGCACTAGCCCCATCCGCCGTCGCATTCGCTGTTGCTCCAGATGCTCTCGCTCGAGCGCTAGCTCCGCTCACAGTGGCATTCGCTGTTGCGCCACAAGCGTTTGCCTCAGCCATAGTGCCTTCTGCTATGGCATTTGCCGTAGCATCAGATCCGCACGCGACGACTTTTGCGCCTTTTGCGATTGCATCGGCAGTGCCATGATGAAACGACATCGTACCAGATGTAATCTGACAGTTCTTTAACGTTACGTTTTCCGGAAAAATGATTTTTTCGTTCTGTCCCAAATCCAATAGCATTTCTTTTAGGACTATTCGATTCGCCGTAGGAAAGCTACCGTTAGTAACGGCCCGCACTATATTCTCCGTAATGGAGAGGGTGTTATCGTAGAGATGCTCTCCTATCCAATCCTTCACCGCATCGACCATCTTAGTCGTGTGTGGAGTATCCGTACCTGAAGGATTAGCTGAATAGAGGCTGGCGGCAGCAGTATTACTAGGAGGGAAGGGAGTCATGACAAGGTTTCTTCCTAAGTTAATTATGTGGCGTAGAGTAAAACATAACACCGGGCACCGATATAAGGAGTTTCCACAGTGCAGTAAACACGTACGCATTGCTGACGTTTCTTTTTTCGTAAAGAAGGCATTCTTAATTCATGCGTCTTCGCAGCGAAACTCATTTATTCGAATCGTAGGTCTGCAGTGCAGTCAAAGCCTGCCGAGCAAACTTCCTATGAGCGTGAGGCCGTCCTTCCAAACATCATGAAGAGCGGACTTATTTTTCCCCAGGCTCTAGACCAACAACGCCTATTTGCGACTTTTGCACAACCGTATCGAACAAGCCAAAGACAAGGCGCACGGAGCGCAGCAACCGGAATGTACTTGAGTACATGAGGATTGCGAGCACCAGGGTGTAACCCCGAACGCCGAATTTGGTTCGCGCAGTAGGTTAAGCAGAGGTCTCTATTTTGGTACAAATTCTCTTACCTCCTCTGCGGCTGAGGTTTCGTTAGCGTACCAATGGTCTGTCATGGGCTGATCGGATCTGAACCAGGTACGTTTTTTTGAATGCAGCTCGCCTAGTTCAAAAACCGTATAACGATGTGTTAATTCCTGTCCTGCTGACAAAAAGAGCGTGGCATTAGTATCACTCTGTGTAATGCCTTTACCATCACAAAATGCTCTGCCCACCGCATAGGCCAAGTTAGCGCGATTACTATTATTCGTGTCGAAGAATCTTTCCAATTTTCGCTAATTAGCTAATTATCATAGATTGCGAATAATGGATCGTTTTAACCTGCTTAGCTCCCGTGAGCGGTAAAGGCAATTCAGGTCGCGCCATGGCGACTGAATCAGGTTTCACCTCTAGGGCCAAAGTTCCTTCAACCGTCAAATTCGCTCTTGCATTAGATGCCTGTCAAAAGCATGAGATTCCCGGGTGAAAAAGAGAAGAAATGCGCGCTGCAAGGTTATTAGTAGGGAAGAAAATTATGACCAGGTTTCTTTCTAAATAAACAAATGTCCTAGAAGAAAATACAACTCGGCTCCTATATTGGGAGTTCTCCAAACATGGTAAGCAGGAATGCATTGCTTCTTTGTGACGTTCTTTTTATAAGGTCATTTTTGAAGAATGCATTCTCAAGGCAGGAGTCTTAGCGACGAGAGTCACTTATTCGAATTGGAGGATCGGCTGTCCGTCCATAGGCTACCGAGCAAATTTCCTATGA
>JAJNBE010000046.1 GCA_021155915.1 Solimicrobium sp.
TAATGTAGATTTGCCTGATCCGGAAGCGCCCACAATAGAAACTGTTTGACTTACTCCCACAGTAAAATTTAACTCGCGTAAAATGGTCAGCTCACCATGCGCATCAAAAACGCGCTCACTCAGGTTAACGACTTCAATAGCGGCGGATGTATTAGCTGACTGTACCGGTCGGCTACAATCAGTTCCACTATTACAAAATAGGTTAATCATGCGAATAGTTTGCCTTTCTAGACAAGGGTTCAAGAGAATTTTATTGAGCGTGCTATTAATATACTTTTGCAGTTTCGGTGTTGCCCATTCTGCACCAAAAATTGTTTTAGTGTTAGGAGATAGTTTGTCTGCAGAATATGGAATAACACGCGGAACAGGCTGGGTGTCCTTGTTAGAGAGGCGGTTTAAATACAATAAACTCAATGTACGAGTCATAAATGCCAGTATTAGTGGGCTTACGACTTCTGCAGGCTTAGCGCGAATGGCTAAATTATTAAACGAGCATAAACCTGCTATCGTTATTGTTGAACTGGGCGCGAACGATGGACTACGCGGTTTGAACTTAACGGCTTCAAAGAAAAATCTTCTTACCATTATATCTACCTGTAAATCTGCTAAGGCACAAGTCCTTTTAATCGGCATGCGCATTCCGCCTAATTACGGACAAGCTTATGCTGAACAATTTTCTGCTATGTATAAGGATATTGCCCAGAAGTCCCATGTACCTTTTGTACCATTTCTACTGGAAGGTGTGGCAGATAAACAAGAGCTATTTCAAGCAGATCAACTCCATCTCACCAGCGAAGCGCATCCCCGAATTTTAGACAACATCTGGACACACCTGACTCCACTGCTACTTGAATGAAGAAATAAAAAATCTTTCGAATGCACTATTGCAAGAAGCTCTATATTAAAGATAAACTGTGTATCTTAGAGATCTCTGCACAACCGCAGCGAGTGAGCCAAAGACAAGGCGCACGGAGCGCAGCAACCGGAATGTACCTAAGTACATGAGGATTGCGAGCACCGCGCAACACCGTATTTGGCTCGCGTAGCAGGTTGTGCAGAGGTCTCTCATAAGTGCTGAGGGAAGTAACACTGTAAAGCCGAATGAATTACGAGAATCTGAATAACCCATATCTTCTATACCCAACTATTTACCTGAGACGAGTAAGATTACTATGCTCCCTATGCTATTTAGCCTCTCCATCGCTCCCTACAATAACAGCTGGGATGACTCTGAATACCTTGCAAATACTGAGATTGATTTCGACATTCGCAATGAATTAATTGAATGCCTCTTCGTACTGGGACTTGACCCGGTCCTAGAAATTTGTCAAAAAAAATTTAATAATTTGGACGAATACTTCGAGGTGATTCGTCACCTGAAGTCACACGGTTATGAAAAAGATTTTAACTGGCTAACCAACTTGGGAAAGAGAGAACTATCTACAATAATACGAGAATTGAAAAATCATCCGGAAAGATTACAAATAAAACCAGAAATAACGAATGGGTCAGTCACCATAGCGCAAATACCCACCTACTTTCCCGAAAATATAATTGAACAGAAAGCGGTAAGCGAAAGTCATCAATATAAATATGTTCAATTTCAAAAAAATATTCGCCGGTTTAACGTCACCGGGGTACCTGAACCTTTTGGAAAAGGTCTTATGACGGGTTTTGTGCCCGCTCTCAGGGACCATCAGCGCAAAGCTATCGCCTATGAACTCCCCTCTGGACGCGATAAAAATAACCGGCCTTTATATCGATGGATACCGTTTCCGCCTAAAATTTGCCGTCCCAAAGAAGAATTAAAAAAAGGGGGATTCAAAGTGCTTACACATGGTGGAGACGTTTCTCCTTATGTCGGATTTACACTAATAACTAGGCAACCCTCAAAAAAAGAAAGAGTTTCTTGCTCGTTTGACCCCACCCTTTTGGGAGTTTTTGAAAAACATAATCTAAAAAGAATCGTGCCTCAAATAAGGGTGGATGAGAGCCGTATGATTGCCGTAAACTTGGGCCCCAATTTGCATGATTTAATTAATCAGGGATATAGGTTAAAAAAACCAGATGAACGCTCCGGTGACAAACAATTTCTGCTCTCTAGTTTTGTAGAACTAGCTGAAAATATTGATACCTTACATTCATTAGATATTGTTCATCGTGACATCAAGTTAGAAAACATGTTTTTGTCGAATGGACACATTCACCTCAGTGATCTTGATTCCATGGGCATAGTTGGCAAGTTGGCTCCTTTCGGGGGCACCACCTTTTATCATCATCCAGTTTTTAGAAAAAAGAAAAACGATGCAGGAAAATTGAAAATAATGAATGACAATGCAGACCGGAATAGTGTCATCAATGCATACAAAAAGGATCAGCATACGTTTTTCTTTACCCTAATGTTGACTCGCTTTAGTAAAAAGCAAGAAATTTCTGATTATCTCGTTAGAGACTTCATCAGCAATTTGCCTTGTAGTAAAGATTTGCAAAAGGAATTAGAAAATTTCTATATCGATCCTAGTCGCTACACCCTTAGTGAACCGATAGCGAGTTACCTTAAGTCTCCAATGTCGTGGATTAAAAAGATTATTAGTTCATAATTGATGGCACTGGTTGTTCACCATTTCGCACTAAATAGACCTCTGCACCACCGTAGCGATCGTCCCGAATATAAGGCGCACGATTACGCGAAATTCTTATAGTTTAAACACCACCCGCTTTTCAGGAAGTTGTAACAGCCGAATGGGAAATCTGAGTTTTATTAATTCATCTTTATGTTATTTAGCTTAAAAAATTTCCCCTTATTGCGCCAGTTCGTCCACTTCGCTGCTGTCGGTTTGAGTGGCACTTCCGTTCAGTATCTTAGCTTATGGATAGGTGTTACGCATTTTTTGATCTCAGCCCCAGTTGCCTCCGCGGTTGGTTATCTGTTTGGCTCCGTCGTTAACTACTTGATGAATTACTTATTTACTTTTAGGAGTAACAAGTCACACAAAGAGACGTCCATTAAATTTTTTTCGGTAGTAGCAATGGGGTGGTGTATTAATCTGCTGTTGATGAGTATATTGGTCAATTATCTCCAATGGTATTATTGGGTGGCCCAAATAATGGCTACCGGCATCGGTCTGCTATGGAATTTTTCCGGTAGTAAGTGGTGGGCATTCAGCACCAAAAGGATATAACTAATTTGCTTAACACCCAACTACTACGGCCGGAACGAAAATCTCATCAATAAATCATGCCTAGATTGCTTTTTGTATATTGTTATTATCAATGACCTTAGCTATTCTGAAGTTAGGACTTTAAGTCGGTACTTACTCTTCTCAATATGGAGTTTTAATGTCAAGCTGGTTTAAGGATAATTCGTTATCAATTGGACGTACTCCCCTAGTACGTTTAAACCGTATTACGGATGGGGCAAACGCTACGGTTTTGGCAAAAATTGAAGGGCGCAATCCGGCCTATTCTGTAAAATGTCGTATCGGCGTTGCGATGATTGATGACGCTCAAAAGCGCGGCCTTCTCGTCCCTGGTAAAGAACTTATCGAACCAACTAGTGGTAACACAGGCATTGCGTTAGCTTTTGTGGCTGCAGCGCGCGGTATTCCGCTCACGTTAACTATGCCCGAGACCATGAGCATGGAGCGACGCAAATTGTTGATCGCATATGGCGCCAAACTCGTTCTCACTGAAGGAGTTAAAGGGATGAATGGCGCAATTGCGAAAGCAGAAGAAATTGCAGCATCTGATCCCGATAAATATATTCTGCTACAACAATTTAAGAATCCAGCCAATCCCGCTATTCACGAAGCAACCACGGGGCCGGAAATTTGGGCAGATACAGAAGGTAAAATTGATATACTTGTCGCCGGGGTTGGAACAGGCGGTACTATCACTGGCGTTTCCCGCTACATTAAAAATAACAGAGGGGCGAAATTGCAATCCATTGCGGTTGAGCCAGCAGCTAGCCCCGTTCTGAGCCAGACCCGTGCTGGGGAGATGTTAAAACCAGGCCCACACAAGATTCAAGGTATCGGTGCAGGCTTTGTGCCGCCTATACTTGATCTAGATCTGGTCGATGCGATTGAAACAGTAAGTAATGAAGAGGCTGTCGCTTATGCGCGTCGTTTAGCTCGCGAAGAAGGCATTATGGCAGGAATATCGTGTGGCGCCGCGGCTGCCGTGTCGATACGTTTAGCTCAGCTTCCCCAAAATGCAGGTAAAACAATTGTGGTAATCTTGCCAGATTCTGGGGAGCGCTATTTAAGTTCGATATTATTTGAGGGAGTATTCGATGAAAAAGGGGTGGAATTATAATATCGTGTTCCATTTCCATTTTCACCAACAAGTTTATGTGGGGTTTGCCTTTTTTGTTTGTGTATTTTGCTTGGCTGCTTAGAGGCAATCGTGTTACATAATGTGCATGCCAACCCACCATGCAACTGCTGCGACAAACGCTGACGCTGGAATTGTAAAAATCCAAGCCCATACAATATTGCCGGCTACTCCCCAGCGCACAGCGGAAACGCGATGTGCAGCACCAACTCCGACTATCGCGCCAGTAATGGTATGAGTAGTAGAAACAGGAATCCCAAGAGCTGTCGCTAGGAATAACGTAATCGCCCCACCTGTTTCCGCACAAAAGCCCCCAACCGGCTTCAGTTTAGTGATTTTTTGCCCCATGGTTTTCACAATACGCCAACCGCCAAACAAAGTGCCAAAACCTATTGCACTGTAACAAGACATAGCTACCCACACCGGCGGATTTAAGTCCGTTGCATGCGAATAACCGGTAGCAATTAAGAGCATCCAAATAATACCCATAGTTTTTTGCGCATCGTTACCCCCATGTCCTAGGCTATACATTGCTGCTGACCCAAGTTGTAACCGCCGAAACCACTTATCGACTCTTTTCGGCGTTGATCGCACAAATAACCACGAGACCAACAGCATCATTAGTGAACCCAAAATAAAACCAAGTAATGGCGACACCACGATGAAAATAACTGTCATCCATAAACCTTTTCCTACCAATGTTACGACCCCTCCTTTAGCAACTGCTGCGCCAACCAAACCACCAATTAGGGCGTGGGAAGACGAAGAAGGTATCCCGAAATACCAGGTAAGAAAATTCCACGAAACGGCGCCCATTAGAGCACCAAAAATTACATATTGATCAATAATTGTGGGATCAATTATCCCTTTTCCCACCATAGCTGCCACTTTAGTAGGAAAGAAAAAGAAGGCGACCACGTTAAAAAAAGCTGCCATAACTACCGCAGTCTGAGGCTTGAGCACCCCAGTGGAAACTACCGTAGCAATGGCATTGGCCGCATCATGAAAACCATTCATGAAATCGAATATTAACGCAATGCTAATAAGCAGCACTAGCATGTAAATACTAACTTGAAGTGTCTGCATATATCCAGGATTCCTCAGTTGACCTTTTATGAATTTTGATAGCGAATTTATTGATTTTAGTTATGCATTTTCCAAAACAATACCTTCAATAATATTAGCCACATCTTCACAACGATCAGTGACGGTTTCCAGAATTTCGTAAATGGCTTTTAATTTAATCAAACTTCGCACATCAGGTTCGTCACGAAATAATTTCGACATAGCGGCACGCATGACGTGATCGGCATCAGATTCTAGCCGATCAATTTCTGCACAAATCTGCATAATCTCTTTAGAATTATCCATGTTATGAAGCAGGCCAACTGCAGCAGATACCTTTTCCGCACACGCAAGACATAGCTCGGCCAGACGTTGGGCTTCGGGAGTGACCTGTCGGATATCGTAAAGTAAAATAGTTTGGGCGGCATCTTCTAGCAAATCCAAGATATCGTCCATACGGGTAATCAATTGATGAATGTCATCGCGATCCAAAGGCGTAATAAACGTTTTATGCAGTAAATCTATACAACTATGGGTAACCAAGTCTGCTTGCTTTTCAGTTCCTTCAATAGCATAAACCCGAATTTCTAAGTCGTCAAAATTACTCATCAAAGCTACCATTTCTTTAGCACCTTTAACGCACAGGCCAGCATGTTGATTAAACAATTCAAAAAACTTTCCCTCGCTGGGCATAAATCGTCCAAACATGTTGTTCTCACTTAAAGTTGAGTAGTATTTTTACAAAGATTCACACAAAATTGCCAGAGCTAATAAGCTGCCTGCTGGATAAGTTATTTCTAAAATTTTATTACGCTTTATCACCACAAGTTACGCCTATTCTGAATCGCCATAGACAGATAATGACCCCGTATAATTCTCGAACTTGGTGTACTCGCCAATGAACGTCAAACGTACGTTACCAATTGGACCGTTACGCTGTTTACCTATAATGATTTCCGCCGTGCCTTTATCTGGCGAGTCGGGATTATAAACTTGGTCACGATAAATAAAAAGAATGACATCAGCATCTTGTTCAATCGCACCAGATTCGCGTAAATCAGACATTACTGGTCGCTTATTTGGACGTTGCTCTAAAGAACGGTTCAGCTGTGACAAAGCAATCACCGGGCAATTCAGTTCTTTGGCCAAACCTTTTAAGTTTCGAGAAATTTCAGAAATTTCGGTAGCACGATTTTCACCCGAAGAATTGGCTGACATCAGTTGGAGGTAGTCGATCACGATCAGACCCAACTTGCCGCATTGACGTGATAAACGCCGTGCACGAGCTCTGAGCTCAATAGAATTTAAGGCAGGCGTCTCATCAATGTAGAGCTGTGCATCGTTCATTTTTTGGATCGCATGCGTCAAACGTGGCCAATCTTCATCATTCAATCGTCCGGTACGCAAGCGATGTTGATCTAAGCGACCAACTGAGCCCAACATACGCATTGCTAATTGAGTGCCGCCCATTTCCATAGAAAAAACAGCGACGGGTAGTCCGCTTTCAATCGCAACATGCTCACCAATATTTATAGAAAAGGCGGTTTTACCCATTGAAGGGCGCCCTGCCACAATAATCAGATCACCGGGTTGCAAACCGGAAGTCATCTTATCTAAATCGGCAAAGCCGGTGGATACACCGGTAATATCATCTTGATTTTCGCGGCTATAAAGCTCATCAATTCGCTCAACAACTTGTTTGAGTAAAGGTTGAATATCCTGAAATCCTTGGGTGCCTCTTGCACCGTCTTCAGCAATGGCAAATATCTTGGATTCAGCCTCATCCAGCATTTGCTTAACTTCTTTACCTTGTGGATTGAACGCATCTCCTGATATTTCATCCGCTACTGTAATTAATTTACGTAACACCCCACGGTCGCGCACAATTTCAGCATAACGTCGAATGTTGGCAGCAGAAGGTGTATTTTGCGCTAACGCATTTAGATAAGCTAAACCTCCCACTTCTTCAGCACGACTTAAACCACTCAATGCCTCAAAAACGGTGATAACATCAGCAGGACGAGTTGCATTGATCAATTTAATAATCGTTTGAAAAATCAAGCGATGGTCATATCGATAAAAATCATCGGCATGAATAAAATCAGCAATTCTGTCCCACGCTGAATTATCAAGTAGCAACCCACCCAGAACTGATTGTTCAGATTCAATCGAATGAGGGGGAACACGAAGAGAATCTAGTTGGGGATCGGATAACTTATTCATAGCGGCAATTCTCTGGCTTAAGCCCCTCTCTTACGCGTGGAAAAAAGGATTGGAGTGAGAAGATAATTATCCTCAAATGTTATTTACTAAGAACCATGCTAATTCATCCACCTACGACTTCCCCACTAAGCAATCGATGCCCCCTTTCCAAATCTCAACCCGCGTGAGCTCATTCGACGGTGTATTCTGGAGCGGACAAAAAGCCAGTTAGCCTTGCCCAAGTGCTGTGCCAAACTTAGATGAATTCTTATAAAAAAAAACCGGTAAAAAAACCGGCTTTTTCTATACGCTTAAAGGCAACATAAGTTAACCAAATTAAGCGTGCTCACCTAAGACGGCTATGACAATGTCAACAGTAACATCCGTATGTAAAGCAACGGAAATGCTATGATCACCTACTACTTTCAGTGCACCTTGTGCCATCCGAATTTGCGATTTTTCTACTGAAAAACCTTGTTTGCTCAATGCTTCTGCAATGTCTGCATTGGTTACAGAACCAAACAAACGGCCATCGACACCTGACTTTTGGCTGATTTGAACTGTAAGACCGGCCAATTTAGCGCCCGCTGCAGTAGCAACAGCTAAGCGTGCCGCCGCAGCGTTTTCCAGCTCAGCACGTTTAGCCTCAAATTCAGCCATAGCGGCAGGCGTTGCACGACGTGCTTTGCGTTGTGGAATCAAAAAGTTACGTGCATAACCTGCTTTTACACGAACTACATCACCCAAGTTACCAAGGTTAATGACTTTTTCTAATAAAATAATTTGCGTTTGCATAATTTTCTCTCTCTACGTTGTGCTCTCAGTTACCCAGATCAGGCGTGATGCAGATCTGTATATGGCAACAAGGCCAAATAACGTGCACGTTTGATGGCTGTATCTACTTGACGTTGATATAGTGCTTTAGTACCCGTCAGACGTGCAGGCATGATTTTACCGTTTTCTTGCACGAAATCTTTTAAGGTATCCACATCTTTGTAATCAACTTGTTCAACGTGCGCCGCTGTAAAACGACAGAATTTTTTACGCTTAAACAAAGGATTTTGTTGTTGACGCTTTTGCTTCAGCTTACTTTTATCAAACTTTTTACCGAATGCCATGATGGCTCCTAATCTATTTTCTAATTTATTTAATTTGCTATCGAATTCGCTATTTTATCCTTACTAATATCGACCAAATGAAATATAAGACTCTTGCTGTTACGGTTTTTACGAGTCATAAATCCAGTAAAGTGATAAAACCTGCCAAGCTCAAGTTGATTTAGACGTCCGGAAATTTCGCCAACCGCTAATGCTGAAATTTCAAACTCAACTAAACGTAGAACTTTTGCTTCCAATTGCCGTATAACATTGCATTTACGCCCTACTCATCTGGCACTTCTATCAGGCAGCAGGAGCCTCAGCACGTTGGTTTTTAGCTGCATCTTCTCTTTGCACGGTCTTCATCATAGGCGATGGCGCTGTCTCGGCTTTTTTAACCTTAACAGTCAGATGGCGCAAAACAGCGTCGTTGAATTTGAAGCTAGTTTCGAGCTCAGAGAGCGTTTCGCTGTCGCATTCGATGTTCATGCAAACATAATGAGCTTTAGCTAATTTTTGAATCATATAAGCGAGCTGGCGACGACCCCAGTCTTCTACACGATGGACTTGGCCATTACGAGCAATAACACTGGCTTTGTAACGTTCAACCATCGCGGGCACCTGCTCGCTTTGATCTGGGTGTACGATAAATACGATTTCGTAATGACGCATGTAATCTCCTTATGGACAACTAATTTGTAAAAATGGCCCGCCTCAGCGTCAGGTCGAGTGCGGGAAGAAGTAAGCCGGGCATAATACCCTGTTTACTCCAAAAGCTCAAGATTCCTGCTTATTTTGTTAGCTCAACCTAGATTTTCCACTAGGACGAAGACAAGTGCTCTCCTTTTAGGTTGTTTAGCAAGGAGTGCCGGCGCGGCGGCCTATATGCTGCAAGAAGAAACGACGCAGTCCAAGCAACCTAAAAGAAGTGCAATTGACTTCGCAGCGTTGTAGGCAATTGGCGATAGGATGCGTAGTCTGATAGTTAATGTTATCGGCTTCACCACGAAGTTATAGCGGTCTGATGGAAAATCTCGGTTCAATACAGCAATCCCAGCTTATGCAATTTACACGTGTTTATCGATTTAACACTAGAAGCCTCCCCACCATGTATAAGCAATGATTATTTTCAGTAATTGGTGTCCCACCCTCCAACATAACTTCTCTAAAGTAGCAAAAAGATACTCGTCCATCGTAAAGGATATTCTCCACAATTTTGATTTGGGACGAGCCGACGCAGCGATGCGCCTTTCGGCCGGAGCAAAACATATTTTGTTTGCATTCCATATGTTTAAAAATCAAAAGCGGAAGACTGTCTGCACCTTCAAATTGAACCGTATAATCGGTACTAGTCCGGACGTAACAAAATTATTTTGACAAATATAAGATACTCCCTTACATTTCAACCATTATTAAAAGCTAAATTATCAAAATGGACATAAAGAAATTTATACGACAGTTATTTATAACAATTGTGCTTTTCAACTGCGTGAATGCATGGAGCGATGAGGCAGCTTCGTCTGCGTCACAAAATGAACAAACTACTTTTCTAACCAGAATTCGGGAAATTTCTGATCGTGCTTCTAGCTTGGTAACTAGAGCGGTCGATTTTATAGGCATACGTTATAAGCATGGTGGCAATAATGTAGAGCAAGGACTAGATTGCAGCGGTTTAGTACGTCTAGTTTATAAGGATGCGCTGGATGTTCAGCTTCCCCGCACTTCACTGGAAATTAGCCGCGCAGGCGAGAGAATTGAGCCAGATGAGCTGCAACCAGGCGATTTGGTTTTCTATAACACATTAAAACGTGGCTTTTCACATGTAGGAATATATATGGGTGATAACAAATTCATCCATTCCCCCTCATCCGGCGGACGAGTACGCATTGAAAGCATGGAAATCAAATATTGGAAAAAACGCTTTAATGGAGCACGCCGTATCACGTATTAATGTCTTCTAGGATGTCAATCTCGATTCTCTTCGCTTGCGCAAAGCATATCATCTGTGCCAGACATCACTGTAAAATTTAATCTGATTAAGCTCAACAAGCGAAGCGCCACTAGCGATAACGTGTTTCTTTGATGGAATAGAAATCGAGTTCTAATATAGAAATCTATCGTGACCGACAGGCCCAAGGCTATCAGCGAATTAATGTCGGGGACTATCCTAGCTCCTACATAGTACTCGACTCGAAGAATGCGGTTCGCCTAAAATTCAGCAGTTATGCGCAGGAGGCGAGCAATTTACCGATCTCCCTCCAAGTCATGCTTTATGACCTTTATGGAAAACAAGATATCCATAGCAACGACCGTTTCTGGTCTAACATAAAGTAACTTCATCATGAAATATCCTACCTTACTACCCTTCTCTGAGCTCGCTGTCCGTCCCAAAGAATTTGATCAGATTATTGATGTACGGAGTCCGGCTGAATTTGCGCACGATCATATTCCCGGTGCAATTAATTGCCCGGTATTGGATGACGAAGAACGCATTCGGGTTGGGTTGATGTATAAACAAGTCGATGCTTTTGAAGCCAAAAAAATAGGCGCAGCATTGGTAGCAAAAAATATTGCGCATCATATCGAGAAAAGATTTTTACATTATCCACGTTCATGGAAGCCGTTAATTTATTGCTGGCGCGGGGGTAATCGTAGCGGTTCGATGGCACATATTTTGGCAAAAATTGGCTGGCCCGTCGTGCAATTAGAAGGCGGTTATAAAGCTTACCGACAACATATCAATACTGAGTTAAGCAAGTTAATTGGGCAATTCCGCTATCGCGTTATCTGCGGCACAACAGGCTGCGGGAAAAGCCGCTTGTTGCAAGCCTTACAAACACAAAATGCACAGGTAGTGGATTTAGAAAAACTAGCGGCGCATCGTGGTTCCGTTTTAGGCGACATGCAGGATACGAACCAACCTTCTCAAAAAGCCTTTGAAAGTTCGATTTGGTATACGTTACTGCAATTTGATTCGTCTAAACCAGTGTATATCGAATCCGAAAGCAAAAAGGTGGGGAATTTAAGGGTACCCCCGCATTTAATCGAATGTATGCGCAATTCGGCTTGCATTAATTTAAAGCTGATGGACGAATTACGCATCTCGTTATTAATGCAAGATTATGCGCATTTTGTCACCCAACCGACAGAATTAATGCGACGGCTTCAATTTTTAACGCCGCTACACGGTAAAGAAAAAATTAACCGGTGGCGAAATTTATCTGATCAAGGCTTATTGGCAGATTTAGTGCATGAATTAATTAATACGCATTATGATCCCACTTATTTACGCTCTATCCAGCGCAATTTCCCTCAACTAGGCCAAACCCCAGTTACTCACTTAACTGGCATTGCTGAACGCGATTTTTTAGCGCTTGCCCAAGAATTAATGGCGGTCTAAAAGCCTTTACTGACGATTAAGGTTAGCCGCTCCCTGGGAAGAATGCACGTATTCTGAATAGATCTGCTTAAGCATAGTTAAAACAGAAGAACCGAGAGCCCTGCACAACCGTTGGCTCGAGCTGTAGCTTTTGTAGAAATCTTATAAGTGAGGATACGCTAATCGTTTAAAACTCACCAATCGCTTGCAAGTCGGCGTGATAGGATGAACGCACCATCGGGCCGGATGCTACTTGTGTAAAACCAAGACTAACCGCAACCAAGCGCAGCGCTTCAAATTCTTCAGGAGTGACATAACGTTTAACGGGTAAATGATGCGCACTTGGTTGCAAATATTGACCTAGCGTAAGCATAGAAACTCCGTGCGCGCGTAAATCTTTCAAAACTTCTTGAATTTCCGGAATGGTTTCCCCTAGCCCCAGCATTAGACCGGATTTAGTTGGTATAGAGGGATTTTCTTGTTTAAAACGCTGCAGCAATGTGAGTGAATTCTGGTAATCAGCGCCAGGACGTGCTTCTTTGTACAAGCGCGGGACAGTTTCAAGGTTGTGGTTAAATACATCGGGCACCTCCGCTTTTAACACAGTTAAAGCAACATCAATACGGCCACGAAAGTCTGGGGTTAGCACTTCAATTTTTGTCTTAGGCGTTGATCGTCGAATGGCGCGAATACATTCAGCAAAATGACCAGCTCCCCCATCGCGCAAATCATCTCTATCAACGGAAGTAATGACCACATAGCGCAACTTCATCGCACTGACCGTCTTTGCTAAATTAGCAGGCTCGTTAAGATCTAAAGGATTTGGCCGACCATGCCCTACGTCACAAAACGGACAACGGCGTGTGCAAATATCGCCCATAATCATAAAGGTGGCGGTACCATTTTTAAAGCACTCGCCTAAATTAGGACAACGCGCTTCTTCGCAAACCGTATGCAATTTATTCTCACGCAAAATAGATTTGATTCGTGCCACCTCTTCGGTGCCTGTAAATTCAGCGCGTATCCAACTTGGTTTGCGCAAATACTGGGATGGCTCCGTTGGAATTATTTTAATTGGGATCCGCGCCATTTTTTCGGCACCGCGCAGTTTCACTCCTGCCACCATTTTTTCTGATTTATTTTCCACTTTTTGTGCTCCGCTCTTTGCAACTTATGCTTTGGAATGTACGTCACCACATTGAGCGCGGTGTCGTAAAGCATGGTCCATTAACACCAGAGCTAGCATAGCCTCTGCTATGGGTGTCGCCCGAATTCCGACGCAGGGATCGTGTCTGCCAAATGTTTGGACCCTATTCGGCCGACCCTGGTGGTCTACCGAATTACGCGGTGTCCGTATTGATGACGTGGGTTTAATTGCGATTGAGACCGTTATGTCCTGCCCTGTCGAGATTCCCCCTAAAGTACCGCCTGAATTATTAGCAAGAAAACCTTTGGGTGTTATTTCGTCACCATGCTGGGAACCTTTTTGAATAACAGAAGCAAAGCCGGCCCCAATTTCAACACCTTTTACTGCGTTGATGCCCATCATCGCATAAGCAATTTCCGCATCTAGTTTGTCATAAATCGGCTCCCCTAGCCCTACCGGCACACACTGGGCTACGACATTAATACGTGCGCCAATCGAATCACCTTGCTTACGCAGCTCGTCCATATAGCTTTCTAGCTGAGCAATTAGAACAGCGTCATCGGTTGCCGCGAAAAAAGGATTTTCGTGTACGTATCGCCAATCTTCAAACGGAATACTTAGCTCACCTAGTTGGCTCATATAACCCTTAATGATGGTGCCATATTTTTCCAACAACCATTTTTTTGCAATGGCGCCGGCGCCCACTGCCGGGGCAGTTAGCCGTGCCGAGGAACGACCTCCACCACGATGGTCACGTATTCCGTATTTATGCCAGTAAGTATAGTCAGCATGACCGGGCCGGAATGTGTCTACAATGTTACCGTAATCCTTACTTCGCTGATCTTCATTGCGTATAAGTAAAGCAATGGGTGTCCCCGTCGTTTTACCTTCAAACACACCTGACAAAATCTCCACGGTGTCCGATTCCTGCCGTTGCGTTACGTGACGTGACGTGCCGGGCTTACGGCGATCCAATTCGGGCTGTATATCCGCTTCAGATAAAATCATCCCGGGAGGACAACCATCAATAACACAGCCGATCGCAGTGCCATGCGATTCTCCGAAGGTAGTGACTGTAAACAGTGTGCCGAATGTATTGCCAGACATAGTGTGTAAATAGGTGTTTGAATCGAACTGGCAATTTTACAGGACATCAGAATCTTTGATCGATTAATCGGGTCGTTACAAGAAGAATTATGAAGAGCCCGATCCATTCGGTGCCCCTTTAAGGCCTAGGAAAGAAACTATTGGACTTTAAAATTTATTTTAGAAAAATACATGGAAGCTACTTCTGCACATCTTAGCGAGCGAGCCACAGACAAAGCGCACGGCGCGCAGCAAACGGAATATGCTTAGGCACATGAGGACTACTAGCACCGCAACAGCGTATTTGGCTCCCGCAGTACATTGTGCATAGGTATCTGAAATTAGAAACGTCAGTAATCGTACCTAGAACTCAACTTTTCCAATTGTAATTTATGACTGGGCTCAGCAATAGCATTGCCAAGAATGCAATCTGACTATGTAAGCCGTATCCGTCCAATGTCATTGCATAAGGGTGTACAGGAAGTAAAGAAAATTACAGCTTCGGTATTGAGTTCCCCTGAGTAGTCAGCGATCTCAAGGATTCAACTATTCAATTCCTGCGAAGCGTTTAGCCTCCAGATCATTGCTGGAGGCGCATCGAAGAAACCTGGAGAAAATAACTCATAATAACTGCGCTGCGTGACGCAATGGGATGTTGTACAATCCCCAACCGCTTATTCAATCTTTGAATGCAATTACTTCCAGTCATCAATTGCTTATCTCTAACCTCTAACCTTAAGATGCCATGCAACAGTACCTCGATCTAATGCGTCACGTGCAACTGCACGGCACTGTAAAAACTGACCGCACCGGAACAGGCACCCGCTCTGTTTTTGGATATCAAATGCGCTTTAACTTGGCCCAAGGTTTTCCGCTCGTAACGACTAAGCGGCTTCACCTTAAGTCCATTATTCATGAATTGATCTGGTTTTTAAACGGCTCAACTAATATTGCTTATTTAAAAGAGAATGGCGTTTCGATCTGGGATGATTGGGCTGACGAGCAGGGTAACTTGGGACCCATATATGGCTACCAATGGCGCAGCTGGCCTGCGCCAAATGGCGCGCATATTGATCAGATTAGTCAGGTCATGGAGCAAATTAAACACAATCCCGATTCGCGCCGCATGATCGTATCCGCGTGGAATGTCTCCGATATTCCCAATATGAAATTACCGCCTTGTCATGCACTATTTCAGTTTTATGTGGCCGAAGGGAAACTATCATGCCAGCTGTATCAACGCAGTGCTGATATTTTTCTAGGGGTGCCATTCAATATCGCTTCTTATGCCTTGCTCACACACATGATGGCGCAGCAAGCGGACTTAGAAGTGGGTGATTTTGTTTGGACCGGTGGGGATTGTCACCTTTACTCTAACCATCTTGAGCAAGTTAATTTGCAACTTTCACGCGCTCCAATGCCCTTGCCACAATTAAAATTCAGACGCAAACCAGCGTCCATTTTTGATTACACGATTGATGATATTGACATCATTGACTACCAATTTTATCCTCACATTAAAGCGCCGGTAGCGGTATAACGCGTCAGGGATTAGTTACAGCGATCAGATATCAGTAAAGAGTTGCTAGCATCCAATTCTTACCGCGCACTTACCAACTTTTATTATGACAAAATTGACTATTATCGTGGCTTTCGACTCCAAGGGTGGCATTGGTATTAATAACTCCCTACCATGGCGATTGTCAGAGGATTTGGTGCGTTTTAAACGTATCACTACCGGGCACGCGATTATTATGGGGCGTAAAACGTTCGAGTCTATTGGCCGACCTTTACCCCAACGGCGTAATATCGTTTTAACACGCAATACCGAGTGGCAGCACCAAGGCGCTGAAGTAGTTAATTCATTGCAAGCAGCTCTTCATTTAATTGATAATACGGACGCATTTATTATTGGAGGAGCTGATATTTACGCACAAGCATTGCCGCTTTGCAGTCAATTATTGGTCACTGAGATTCATCAGGATGTTGCCTGTGATACTTTTTTTCCCCACATCGATCCCGCGCATTGGCGAGAAAAAGAACGCACCACGTATTATTCTGAGCAAAATAAATTTAACTACGCTTTTGTGACCTATCAAAAAATACACTCTCTATCTTGAGGACAACCATGAAATTTCGCTTTCCTATCGTTATCATTGACGAAGACTTCCGGTCTGAAAACACCTCTGGACTAGGCATACGCGCATTAGCACAAGCCATGGAAGAAGAAGGGATGGAAATTTTAGGTGTGACAAGTTACGGTGATTTATCTCAATTCGCTCAACAGCAATCGCGGGCATCCGCTTTTATACTGTCGATTGATGACGAAGAATTTGGGGGCGGGAGCGCCGAAGAAATCAATTTTGCGTTGGCATCGTTACGCGCATTTGTTGAAGAAATTCGTTATAAAAATTCAGATATTCCGATCTATTTATACGGCGAAACACGTACGTCACGTCACATTCCCAATGATATTCTACGTGAGTTACATGGCTTCATTCACATGTTTGAAGACACGCCCGAATTTGTTGCGCGCCACATTATTCGGGAAGCTAAGGCCTATTTAGATGGGTTAGCGCCACCGTTTTTTCGGGCTTTAGTACATTACGCTAACGATGGATCCTATTCCTGGCACTGTCCCGGGCATTCGGGTGGTGTCGCATTTTTGAAGTCACCGATCGGGCAAATGTTTCATCAATTTTTTGGTGAAAACATGCTGCGCGCTGATGTATGCAATGCAGTGGAAGAGTTGGGACAACTACTTGATCATACCGGGCCGGTTGCGGCATCCGAACGTAATGCAGCACGTATCTTTAATGCTGATCATTGCTACTTCGTGACTAATGGCACCTCCACGTCCAATAAAATGGTATGGCATTCCACGGTTGCCCCAGGTGACATTGTTGTGGTTGATAGAAATTGCCACAAATCAGTTTTACATTCCATTATTATGACTGGGGCTATTCCTGTATTTTTGATGCCTACCCGCAATCACCTAGGCATTATCGGCCCTATTCCATTGTCGGAATTTACGATGGAGAATATTCAAAAGAAAATTGACGCGAATCCGTTTGCCCGTGCTGCAAAAAATAAACAGCCCCGGATTTTAACGATTACACAATCCACCTATGATGGCGTAATCTATAACGTAGAAACGTTAAAACAAATGTTGGACGGACAAATAGACACCTTACATTTTGATGAGGCCTGGCTACCACATGCAACGTTTCATTCCTTTTACAAAGATATGCACGCCATTGGCCAAAACCGGCCACGCGCTAAGAATTCAATGATTTTCTCTACCCAGTCCACCCATAAACTACTTGCAGGATTATCACAAGCCTCACAAATTCTGGTATGTGAATCAGAAAACAATAAATTGGATCGTGATCGTTTTAACGAAGCTTACTTAATGCATACTTCAACATCGCCGCAATATTCCATTATTGCGTCCTGTGACGTCGCGGCATCAATGATGGAGGCTCCTGGAGGCACTGCATTAGTGGAGGAATCCATTCTCGAAGCACTCGATTTTCGCCGCGCCATGCGCAAAATCGATGAAGAATGGGGACAAGATTGGTGGTTCCAGGTTTGGGGACCTGATAATTTATGTGAAGACGGTATCGGCTCGCGCGAAGACTGGATTATTCATGCAGCCGATAACTGGCATGGCTTTGGCCAGCTAGCTCCAGGGTTCAACATGCTGGATCCGATTAAAGCCACCATCATTACACCCGGCTTATCCTTAGAAGGTCAGTTTGCCCAGACCGGTATTCCTGCGTCTATCGTCACCAAATATCTGGCAGAGCATGGGGTCATTATCGAAAAATGCGGCCTGTATTCCTTTTTCATCATGTTCACCATTGGCATCACCAAGGGCAGATGGAATACCTTACTGACAGCATTACAACAGTTCAAAGATGACTTCGATAAGAATCAGCCTATGTGGCGCATTCTTCCTGAATTTGTAGCGAATAATCCGCGCTACGAAAGCGTCGGTTTGAGCGACTTATGCCAGCAAATTCATAAAACTTATCAGACTTATGATGTCGCTCGCTTAACAACTGAAATGTATTTATCCGATATGGAACCGGCGATGAAACCGTCCGATGCGTTTGCGAAAATGGCACATCGGGAAATTGAACGCGTACCGATTGACGAATTGGAAGGTCGTGTTACCGCGATTTTGCTCACGCCTTATCCCCCTGGCATTCCGCTTTTAATTCCAGGAGAGTGTTTTAACAAAACCATTGTCGATTACCTCAAATTTGCGCGCGACTTTAATCGCCAATTTCCCGGCTTTGATACCGATGTGCATGGCTTGGTTACTCAAGTAGAAAATGGCATCAAAAATTACTATGTGGACTGTGTACGATTGGAGCGCTGTTAATATTGCCACCCCGCTTCACTTTTAAAGTTGATCATTTCTGATGACAGCAATTAAGGGTTAAGAGTACGATTATGCATGGTGCGACTCGCGTTTAACTAAAGTTTCCATTACAACCGGGTCAAATGTGCACTTCTTTAAAGTTCCTGGCACGGAGAACGAAGAAGACATGCCCGATTATAAGAATGCAAAGGATGCAGTTCAAATAGCTTAAAGGGTATGGAGCGCATAGTATTGCATTCGATTAGTAATCTTATTTTAGGCGCGTATCCCCAACCGACGAGATGAAGAAGTTGTTTGTGGCATAACAGAAAATTTCGGTATTTAATGCCGGTAACGAAATGCTCACTTCTGCTGAACGTAAATGGAACATTAATCAGTAGTGGGCTTTGATAAATTTATATATGCTCAAAATTTGCTATGCACGATAAAGCCCGATTAGAAAACCTAAACATTTCTGAACTAAATATATTGCGAGGACATGTGCAGCTCGGGGTGGAGCATTTGCGCAAACATTTAAATAATGACCAGCTGTCAGAATTATTGAATTACGGTTCTATAACCTCGTTGCAATACCAAAAAATAAAAACGGATGGTATAGAGGAACACGGCAATATTATCTTGATGTTTAATACGGTTTTTACGTGCGTACTAGGAGGTTGGCTTGCCAGTATTACTTTTATCGGTATTAGCCCGGCAGCGAATAGATATGTATTGTTTTCTATACTAGCTACTGCTGCTGTTAGTAGCGGTTACTTTGGTTATGTGAGTTTCAAAAAAGTTCGAGTTGAAGCTAAAAAAGCACTGACTACCCAAAAATTAGCTAACCTGCAAATAAAAATTTTGTCGCTTATCGAAGAGAAAATGCAGCATTCAATTGATAAGGTCGTTGTTTATTTAAACGATGTTTTTGATAATTTTTCTTGCGAAAAAACCGCCAATATTGGAATGGGATCTTTTAATTCTTTCCAATCAAAGGAAGAATTCGTAAAATGGTTAAATGAATTGAACATTAGAATCAATGCAGAATTAATGCCTTTGTCTGAAAAAACAATTTACGACGTTTTTATTAAAGGTATAAGAAAGATTAAGCTTAAATTAGAAAAAGCTATCGATACGAATGTAGGATTAGTAGAGGACATTGAAGCCACGGAGCAAATACCTGACAATTCTAGGAAAAGCGCCCAGTTTTCGCTTGAACATAATAAACACACCTCTTTTATTACTATTCTGACTGACCCTGAAATTGTGATTCCGAAAGCAGAAATCAAAAAAAAGTCTTGGTTAAAAAGTAATATCTATTCTATTGTGAATGGCCTAATCCCTACGATTCTAGGGTCGTTTTGCTCATTATTCACTTACTTTAACGGACTACCTGATATAGCAAAAAAATTTGGGCTGCAATTTTTGGTTCCATCGCTTGAAAACCCCATAACCCAATCGGTAACTTTCTTCATTATTTTTGCTATAACATTATATTTTGGATATGTTTTTGTTCATGGAAATCGAAGATCCTTCCAACGTGAGCAAGAATTAGAAAAGACTCAAAAACAGATTGCCAACAAAGAAACAGGGCTGCTAGCAATTAACTCAAGGTTGAACTTACTAATGAAAGTAAAAGAAAATAGCGAAGATATTCTGCTCATATTAAGTTTTATACGCCATATTTCGAAGAGCATAGAAAATATTGCCCCAACACATTAAGATCTTAGTTTTTTTTTTGCGCATCAATATCGGCCAGACAGTCCAACCCACGTTGAGTGATTCTCCTGCCCGCTGAAGTGCTCTCCATATAACTTTTTTTACTGAGGAAGGTGGCAACTTCCACAGATAATTGCGTTGGAGAATTATGGGACAAGTTGCGCAGACCCTCAATACATTGTTTAGCAAATAATGCTGATTTGCCACTTTCGGTCAATTCTAATTGACCATCTTTACGATAGCTAACAAGCTTTATTCCGCATAAACGTTTAACATTTCTATTGACACAGGCGTTAGGCCTGACGTTTTTGGATAACAGGCTAATGTATTCGAGCGCTTCAAATTCATCAATGCTTAAATCTTTATTCATAAAGCTCCTGGTATGTGTTGCAGTGTGCAAGTTAAATCCTTCTATATCTATTACGATTTAAACTTCACTATTTAAAATTGGTTGAGAACACGCTACAGGTAATTAGAGCAAAGCGACTTCCATCATAATTCGAGCCCTATTCTGGAGATGATTTAGGCAAGGAAGGGTTCAATCTCTAATTGCACCCCAAATTGCCGCTCTACATCTGCTTGAATCCTCCGCGCTAAGGCAATCACATCAGACCCTAAAGCGCCACCCAGATTTACAAGCACTAACGCTTGTTTCGAGTATACGCCCACTCGTCCTGCGACGTGCCCTTTCCAACCGGCTTTCTCAATTAACCAACCAGCGGCTAATTTATATTGTCCATTCGCTTGTGGATAATTGATCAACTGTGGAAACCGCACTAACAATGCAGCACAACACTCAGCAGAAACCAACGGATTTTTAAAAAAGCTACCGACGTTTCCTATCACTCTCGTATCAGGTAGTTTGCTTTGTCGAATTTTGCAAATCGCCGAACTTATTTGCTGTGGAGTTGGCGCCCCTACGGTTGTTTCTTCCAGAATTCGTGCTACATCGTCATAACGCAGTTTAGCTTGCCATTGTTTGGCTAATGCAAACGTGACATCCAAAATAACACCCTGGCCGCTTAAAGCATGTTTAAATACACTATCGCGATATCCAAATTGGCAATCGGTATAGGTTAAGGTGTGAATCTTTCCATTAGCTAATTCGAACCAGGTTAGAGAATGGAAGCAATCCTTCATCTCAACGCCATAAGCGCCGATATTCTGGATCGGAGCAGCTCCTACACTGCCCGGAATTAACGATAAATTTTCTAGACCACCCCAACCCTGCTGTAATGTCCACTGCACAAAATCATGCCAACTTTCACCCGCGGCGGCCCGCACATAAATGAAATGATCGTCCTCAGTAACATATTCGCGCCCAACCAAAGCGATGTGTAGCACAACACCGGAAAAATCTCCCGTCAAAATGACATTGCTGCCCCCACCTAGGACCAGCAACGGCAGTTTAGTTAATTCGGGCAATTGACTCACCTGCCGCAGTTGCGTGACATCAATAATACGTAAATAAAAACGTGCTGAAGCAACAATCCCAAAAGTAGTAAAAGATTGCAATTGAACGTCAGATTGAAAGGGTGGTTTTGAAAAAAGCATAGCGCAGAATTATAAACTGGTCTGACAACAGACTGTTAAGCTAAAATGCAAAGCTTATTAATAGCGCTTGAATAAGAAAGGAAAAACCATGCCATCATTTGATACCGTTTCTGAAGCCAATATGGTCGAAGTAAAAAATGCCATTGAGCAAGCCAACAAAGAAATTAGTAATCGCTTTGATTTTAAAGGGTCCGACGCACGCATAGAGCAAAAAGAACGCGAACTTATTGCTTTTGCTGATGCCGAATTTCAACTTGATCAGCTCCGCGATGTCATGTTAAACAAACTTAGCAAACGTGGCGTAGATGTTCGTTTTTTAGATAACGGTAAGATAGAAAAAATAGGTGGCGACAAAATCAAGCAAGTCATCAAAATCAAAAATGGCATCGAATCCGACGATGCCAAAAAAATTGTTCGGGTTATTAAAGACAGTAAACTAAAAGTACAAGCCAGTATTCAAGGCGATGCGGTTCGAGTTATTGGAGCAAAGCGGGATGATTTGCAGTCTGCGATGGCCATGTTGAAAAAAGAAATTACCGACCTGCCCTTGGAATTTAATAATTTTAGGGATTAAATACCAAGCACTATAAGCCAAGATTTTTCTGTTGAACAAGTACAAGTGTGCGTTTTTCCGGCCTTCGCCGCATTAATTTTACTTGTTCTCAGCAAACTTTCCTTGCAGGGAAAGTCCCCGTTCCACAAACAGAATGCATGCATTCTGAAACCCCTGCTGCACCGAAACAACGCGGCATCCTCTATCGAAGGAGAAGCAACGCAGCCGAGGATCGGTAAGATAGGTACCATTGAGCCTGTCACGCTCTTAATCAAATGGTGGCTTAATAGGAAGCGACTATTTTCGATATATTCATGAAGTTATCGAAATTAAAAAAGCGGTCATCAAGAAATCTCACATAATCCATTTGCAACAGCTGGGTAAAGAAACTGAAATCCCAACTCCCTTTTAATCCGGCAATTACGCATCCTTCGCGACTCCGACATAAACGATAACATCATCGGACTCACTTTCGATAGCAATTCTGCTCGCGGTAACCGTGGCGCTTTGGGCAGACCCAGCTTATCAGCCACCACATCAAAGTAGTCTCCCATTAATAAACTACTATCATCCACGCTGTGATAGACCCGATTTGGGCTGCCGTGAAGCAGAACTGCTACCAAAAGGCGAGCTAAATCATCCGCATGTATATGGTTGGTATACACATCTTCTTCCTGCAACAACGCCGGAATGCCTTGTTTAAGTCGGTCGATTGGTAACCGATTCGACGCGTATATTCCGGGGACGCGTACGATACTCAACCTTGAATGCGTGCGCTGGGCCCATTTACGCCATACTTTCTCGGCATCAGCACGCCTAATCGAACGTGCATTCTGAGGATTTATTTTACGTGTTTCATCAATTACCGCACCCCCGCAATCACCATATACACCGGATGTACTAACATAAACCAAACGACAACGATGCGACAAAACTGCTGCCAAATGGCGACTACGTGTGTCGAGAATGCCTTCAGAGGGCGGCGGCGCAAGATAAATGATTAGGGATGACAGTTGTGCTATACGTGCCAAAGTATCAGGCTGATCTAGATCAGCCACCAATGGTAACGCCCCAGCGGATCGAATCTCACCCTTATGTACGAACCGTCTCGTTATGGCAATGATGCTGAAATGCGCCTTCAAAAGCGGTAAAATACGCATCCCGATATCTCCACATCCCACGATTAACACCCGTGCGCATAACGGGTGCCGTATAATTTTTTTACCTCGTTGATTTCTTTCCCTATGTAGGATCATATGACTTTCCGAGTAACTGTTAGCCCAAGTGGGCGTCAATTTAGTTGTAGCGAAGATGAAACCATTTTATCTGCTGGCTTATTAGCTGGATTAGGTCTTCCACATGGCTGCAAAAACGGAGCCTGTGGCTCATGTAAGGGACGAATATTATCTGGTGAGGCCATTCTCGGCAAACATCAGGAGAAAACGTTAACGCCTGACGAAAAAAGCCAAGGACTTTCACTCTTCTGTTGTGCCAAACCGCTCTCTGATATAACGATTGAAGTACGTGTAGTGGAAACGGGTGAATTTGCCCCCAAGAAATTACCGACGCGTATCGCTAAAATAGAAAAGTTGTCACATGATGTCATGCTAGTTTGCTTACAGCTTCCCGGCACAGAAAAGTTCGCTTTTCGCGCCGGGCAATATATTGATTTTTTGCTGCGCGATGGAAAACGTCGTAGTTATAGTATGGCCAATGCTGCGCATACCAGCGATCAAATCAGCTTGCACATCCGTCATATGCCGGGTGGTTTATTTACCGATCAGGTTTTTTCAACACTCAAAGAACGCGATATTCTGCGCATTGAAGGGCCACAAGGTACGTTCTTTTTGCATGAAAAAAGCGACAAGCCCATTATTCTTTTAGCCTCAGGAACTGGCTTTGCGCCCATCAAAGCCATGATCGAATATGCGCTGAAGCAAGAAATTAGTCGCTCAATGACATTATATTGGGGCGGTCGCCAACCTGCTGACCTGTATATGCACCCACTCTGTTCAGATTGGGCCCGGGATATTCCAACATTTAGCTATATTCCCGTCGTGTCAGAGGCTTTAGCGGATGATACCTGGATGGGTAGAAGAGGCTTCGTACATCAAGCCGTACTAGATGATTTTAGTGATCTGTCCGGCTTTCAGGTATATGCCTGTGGAACACCCGTCATGGTCGATGCAGCACGGCGCGATTTTGTCACTTTAGCCAAACTTCCGGTAGATGAATTTTATTCAGATGCTTTTTTTTCTGAGGCTGATTTAATCTAATAAACCTTGATCTGGGCCAAAGATTATCCTCATGCCTAGCACAGTATTCTTATTAGAGGAATAAGTCCGAGTTGCAATCAAAAGTTGAGAACAGCCTTATAGAAAGATAAGGCTGGTTACTCATCGTCTCGTCCTTTTCATCTTTCCTAAACCAAGGGCATTCGTTTAAAGATTTCACCGTAAATTTTCGGGTTTTTCTGTGAGTGGCTCTGCCAATTTAAATAAACCTTTGCGTAATCAGCCCCGTTCAAACGCTGAATAGCGACCAATACCTGCAAGGCTTCTGTCGGTCGTTGATTTGCCGCATAAGCTAAAGCTAATCGATCTAAAATCGGCGTAAATGCAAATCTCAGCGCTATCCGTTCTAAAAACTGGATATCTTCTTCTGACATCTTTGGACCAATACTAATTCTAGCAACCTTAAAATAATCATAAAATTGCGGAAACAATGTCAACGGGGGTTTATCCGTGCTACCTATCCCTTTTTTCTCTCCGGCTTGTTGCCAAGCCAATGCAATGAAACCGTCTACTACACGGTTATAGTCCCATGTAATAGCAGCTAGCGCCAATACACTTGAAATAAAAAACATAACCATCCAGGTTTTGGCAAGTATTACGTCTCGCCAACCAAATTGCAGAGTAGTCAATGCGCCAACTATTACGCCAAATGGCATGAGCATATAGGCGAACCACAAAGGAAATTCTACTAAACTATGCAAAAGCATGGGCAGCAATATCATGCTCATATAACGTACCTGCAAATTTTTCCACCAGCGAATACAGCAGTGGTAAGCCCAATATAAAGCGGCCAAAAATAGTAGAAATGTCATTAACCAGCCAATTTCAGCCGCAAAGCCTAATACAATATTATGTGCATAATCGCTATATTCCGTTGGAGGGAACAACGAAGATAACATTGCTTGCTGTGCACCAAATTGAAACCAACCGGAACCAAACCAAGGATGCAGCAAACTAATTGCCCAGGCCTGCTTCCATAAAACCACCCGAACCGAGATTTGCCCAGCACGTTGCTCTGCTCTATCTAGCGTAATGCCAAAATATTGCATTAAATCCGGTGCGAAAATCACCAGTGAAACAAAAAGCCCTAATAAAATTATTAAAGCAATTTTAGATACTTTAGGGCAATCGGGCGGTTGATGCCAACAAAGTAAAAAAAGCACAGGTAAAATTACCCAACCAATTCGTGACTGGGCAAATACTAAACCCATTAATAAAAAAATAACGAAACTCATTCCCAGCTGTGCCTTAATCTGCCTTGTCACGTAAAGGTACCAACACGAAGCGATCGAAAAACACAGTAACAGTGAAAGTAAGTTCGGTTGCCCTAGATTACCGAAAGCGCGGGGGTTTCGGGCATGTGATAAAGGCATTACGTAGGGATACCAGTTTAAATTAAATAATTGTACTAACTGAAATGATACCGAAAGTAATCCAGCAGAAATGAAAACGACGGTTAAAGTGAAAGCTAGTTCCTTTAAACCCTTAGGATGTATAGTGAGCGTTGCGCCAAAGATAAGTGCTATGGCAAAGCTCACTAAATACAAAATCGGAAAAATGCTATCAACTGGAAATAAAAGGAGTCCATTCCACGTCTGTAGTCCGATAATTATTATCAAAAACAACGGTAAGATGACCGAGATTGGAATGCGCAAAACCGCATTGGATCGAAGTCCGATCCAGCAAGATGCAGCAATCACCCCTAAAATTGCCGATGCATCGTTATAGTAAGATCGATAAGGATGGTAATGAAATGGAATGAGGTAGCTGTTAAGTAAAAACAACGCGAAAACTAATAACGGTAAGGTAAGGTATTTGCTATTAAGCATAAAGAACATTTAATAAAAAAAGAAAACCGTGAAGGTCGTCGCTTTTCGCAAAAAAAAAGCACGGCAAACCGTGCTTTTTAATATTCAAAAACAGATTAACAGTAAGCAGCAGCCACGCATGTACCTGACTTAGTCCAATTTACTAATGCCGAACCTGTAGATGCGCCTAACAATGGCGTCAAGATATAAGTAGGAGACCCTGGAATCTTCGAATTTGCTGTAGCAGTAATCGTACCGTCAGCAGCCACAGAGATAGCTCCTACATATCCGGTAGTCTGACCACTAATAGCGGCAGGAACTTCACCAGTGGTATTACCATTACCACATGCAGTTAAAGCACCTGTATTTGCAGCACAAAGTTCAACGGCTAGCTTAAAGGGTCCCGTAGCCGCGACCACTTCCGAGAACTTTGCTTTATTGGTATACGTTTGATATTGCGGAACTGCAATCGCAGCCAAAATGCCGATAATCGCAACAACGATCATCAATTCAATTAACGTAAAACCTTTTTGTAGTGATGTAATTTTCATTTGTTCTCTCTGATTAAAGTGTAAATAAATGTAAAAAATTTTATCTGTTTAAGATTAAGCAATTAGTACGCCGGACATTTTAATAGTTTTCCGTATAAAACTTCAGAAGTACACATGCAGTTAAATGATTAAAAAAAGGGGAAGAAAATCTTCCCGTCTTATACAATAACATTTACAGCATAGCTTTCAATAAACGTGCCATTTCTGAGGGATTTTTAGTTGCTTTTATCCCACATTCAGCCATAACGTCCAATTTAGCCTGAGCAGTATCGGCCCCACCGGAAATTAGAGCGCCTGCGTGGCCCATACGTTTACCTGCAGGAGCTGTAACCCCTGCAATGAAACATACTACTGGCTTTTTCATATTATCGCGTATCCAATAGGCAGCGTCAGCCTCGTCCGGTCCACCAATCTCACCAATCATAATTACAGCGTCTGTTTCGGGGTCATCGTTAAACGCCTTCATAATATCGATATGTTTCAGGCCGTTAATAGGATCGCCTCCGATTCCGACAGCAGTTGACTGCCCCAAACCTAATGCAGTCAATTGAGCTACGGCTTCATAAGTCAGCGTGCCCGATCGTGAGACCACACCAATGCGGCCTTTACGATGGATATGGCCAGGCATGATCCCAATTTTGATTTCATCCGGAGTAATTAGACCCGGACAATTTGGTCCCAACAATAATGTCTTACTAGCCGATTTAGCCATACGGTCCTTCAACATCATCATATCTCGTACAGGAATGCCTTCAGTAATACAAATGACTAATTCCAATTCGGCTTCAACTGCTTCCCAAATCGCTGCAGCGGCTCCTGCCGGCGGAACATAAATAACAGAAACCGTCGCCCCCGTAGCACCTTTCGCCTGGCTAACGTTGGCAAAAATAGGAATACCTTCAAAATCCTCACCTGCTTTTTTTGGATTCACGCCTGCAACGAAGCAATTTTTTCCATTCGCATATTCACGGCATGCACGAGTATGAAACTGACCAGTTTTACCGGTAATACCCTGGGTGATTACCTTAGTATCTTTATTGATTAAAATTGACATGGTGATTCCTTGTTAATTAACGGCAGAGGTAGGTGCAGTAACATGTGCAGCTGCGGCCGCAACGACTTTCTGAGCAGCCTCTTCCATTGTGTCTGCAGAAATTATAGGCAAACCGGATTCAGCCAACATCTTTTTACCGATTTCTTCATTGGTCCCCTTCATACGCACCACCAAAGGTACGCTTAGCGATACAGCTTTAGAGGCGGCGATAACTCCTTCGGCTATAACATCGCAGCGCATAATTCCACCAAAAATGTTAACTAAAATTGCCTTTAAACCGGGGTTCTTCAACATTAATTTAAATGCTTCGGTTACCTTTTCTGCCGTCGCACCGCCACCTACATCCAAGAAATTCGCCGGTTCACCGCCAAACAACTTGATTGTATCCATCGTTGCCATCGCCAAACCCGCACCATTTACCAAACAACCGATGTTTCCGTCTAAAGAAATATAAGCAAGATCAAATTTAGATGCTTCGATTTCCGCGGGATCTTCTTCATCTAAATCACGGTAAGCAACAATTTCCGGTTGGCGAAACAAAGCGTTATCGTCAAAATTAAACTTAGCGTCCAAAGCAATAATTTTCCCGGAACCGGTGATGATTAGTGGATTAATTTCCGCAAGAGAGGCGTCTGTTTCCATAAAGGCGGTATATAAACCTTTTAATTGAGCACGCGCGTCGGCAATAGCTGCCTCGGGCACTCCTATTTTACGAGAGATATCGTCGGCTTCGGCGTCTTGTAATCCTGCTTTTGGGTCTATGGTAATGTGATGAATTTTTTCGGGATGCGTAGCAGCTACTTCTTCGATATCCATACCGCCTTCCGAAGAGGCCATTAACACCACGCGCTGACTGACCCGGTCTGTGACCATACTGACATACAATTCTTTTTTAATATCCGCGCCCTCTTCTACCAACAAGCGACGCACTTTCTGGCCTTCCGGACTAGTTTGATGCGTGACTAGTTGCATGCCCAAAATGGCATCAGCATATTCTTTTACCTGGTCAATTGACTTAGCAACTTTCACGCCCCCACCTTTACCACGGCCGCCCGCGTGAATTTGCGCTTTTACTACCCACACCGGACCACCTAACGTTTCAGCCGCTTTTACCGCTTCGGCGACCGATACACAAGGAATTCCGCGCGGTACCGTCACACCGAATTTACGGAGAATTTCTTTAGCCTGATACTCATGAATTTTCATGCAATTTCCCTTTAACACTTTTTAATTATGAATAAAAAATAGAGTTGTTCCACAACTGAATCAATGGCGAGCGCAAAAGCGAAGCGCAGACATTATATACCTATCGGAATTTAAGAGGCCGGAAGGAATTAACAAAGAACTTGCCTATTGCCAACGTAAAACGATTTTGCGTGATGAAAGCACGAGGTATTGTTTGATTTTCATAGTAGACAATACCTGTAGTTGAGAAAACTTATGGCAGGGAAATTGCATGAAGCCGCCCCTTCCACTTGTTGAAGAAGAGTGGGGCTGAGAGTCGTAAGCGGGGAAAAGAAGAAGCCACTTCGCAAGCAAATTCGGGATAAAGCGATATTTGCAAGCATCAGTAATTCAAGTACATGCCGACTGCTGCGCTCTGTGCGCCTTGTCTGTGGCTCGGCCGCACGGATGTGTCGAAGTCCCCCCTAGGTACTAATTTTTTTCATTAGGAACAATTAAATTAGCTCTAATAAATAACGTTTGAAACAATAGCAGCCGTCCTCACCTATTTTCCACAGGAGTGCGAAAGGGTTAAAACCTGCGTTAGACTTGCCGATCCTAGGTAAAACTGAGGTGAACGCTACATACTGTCGGGATAGCATCGCTCATACCGATTTCGATTTAAAAAAATAGAGTAATAAAAAATAACGTTTCCTGCAAACCGCT
>JAJNBE010000108.1 GCA_021155915.1 Solimicrobium sp.
AAAAACAAAAACAAAATGTGCCTATTAGGAATGAGAAATTTGCTGTATTTATGACTATGTTTAGTGAAAATGACCATCCCATAGTCAGAGGCTTGTTAAATAACATGTCAAGATTTAACGACAGTCACGCTTTTCAAGGAAATATGCTAAAGCTGGGCAAGCTAGTTGCTGAGAACAAGAAAGATCGTTTTTTCGATGATCTTCGGGTGAGAGTACTCCAAGAAAATAGTACCTCTGTTGTTAGTGTTTTTCTAGATGGTTTAGACGATGCACCTTTTATAGAAACTTATTTTAAAGGTGAATTTAAAGTTCATGACCGCTTATTTGATAAGCATCCGGGTTTAGATTCAATTTATCAACTCAAACCCAATGCAATTGAAAATCAGCTAATTCGAGATCTGTATATCCATTCTCTACATATGAATGCGTTGTGGAATGACTTCGACTTGGAGATTAAAAACAATTTGTTAAAAGAGGCGTCTGCGCCGATCAAAAACACGGATGTTTTACAAATTTGGAAGGACCTTCCCAGAACAGAAGAATTTTTTCCTCGTCAGGCGCAAATTAATGACAATCGTATTTTGACCCAAGAATACTTTCGGAGTATGGTCAGAAATTACTTTAGTCCGGTTCTTGAAAATTATAGTGGTGAATTCAACGCTGTTTACCAGAACTATTCTGATTTGCACCGAGAGGACCAGCGTGACTTACTCAAGGCTATTAATGATAGCGAGAGGGGAAAAAATAGCTTCTTAGAAGGTAGATCAAAGTTATTGCAAGGGGAATTTGATCGACTTGCTTCTGAGGAGAAGGAAGAGATGAAAAACTGTATGGCATTTCTACTGGAGAATCAATACAAGGGAACAATAGATCAATTTATGAACGCCCTTCATCGGCTACCTTTGAAAGAAAAAGCAATCTGTTTAATAACTGCGCATCAAGGGTTTAAAACAATTCTGGAGGCCCTTTTTTATAAGATAGCATTTGATTCGAACTATTCTCCCTGGCTTAAGAAAGCGACGGTTCGCTACAACTATAAAGTAACCAGCGTTGATAATGAAACTAGATGCGTGATCATAGAGACTAAATATCTTACCAATTTTGAACCTTTCATTAATTGGGAGAAAGAGGGGAAAAATAAACTGCCGTTCGTGGCACAGGAAATAGTTAAAGCCAAATTCACCGTTATCTTTCCTGAAAGCGGAAATTTGGTGGCTTCAGACAGTGGCGAAGCGGCTGACGGCACACTGATTAGATTCCATGAAGATGAATTAAAATTTAATTTGCATGTTTTGGATCTATATGGCTACAAAGTACAGCATTGTGCAAGAATTTCTCCTGAAGACGAACTGTCAGTATCGCAAGACAATTGTGCTCAACTTCAGAAAAAAAGACTTCTTCCGCAGATGCACCATGTTGATATGTCATTATTTTAAGCAAAAGATATTTAAGCGCAAACAGCATGTACCCCAATATTGAATTAGAACTACGAGAATATATGCCATCTAAAATCGATTTACTCCTTACCTTGTTTGATAAATCTCTCCGTGTAGTTGCGGGCGTAGCTTATGAGAGCCGACTAAGTCCTGCAAAAAAAATGGTGGGTGGTGTATTGCTGGATGAAAAGGAGCGGCGGCATAGTGCCGGTTTAATGCGCGTTAATCATGTAGGTGAAGTGTGTGCGCAGGCGTTGTACCAATCTCAAGGTTATTTTTCTCAGAATAAAGAAATCCAGCAACGATTTATATTGGCGGGAAAAGAAGAAGAAGATCATTTAGCATGGACAGCCGGGCGTATTAGGGAGCTCGGTTCACACCTTAGCGTTCTTAACCCATTATGGTATGCTGGCGCGTTCACGCTCGGTGCTGTTGCAGCTAAGTCGGGAGACGCGACCAGCCTAGGTTTTGTGGTGGAAACGGAGCGGCAAGTGGAAGCCCATTTGAATAGCCATTTGACGAGCTTGCCTGTAAACGACGTAAAATCTCGCGCAATTGTGGAGCAAATGCGCAATGAGGAAATTGAACATGGAGCAGAGGCACAAAGCTTAGGCGCGGCCGAATTGCCGGTGCCAGTAAAAAAATTGATGACCGGCATGGCTAAAGTAATGACGACGGTGGCATATTATATTTGACTTACTTAGCAGCTAAGACCCTTTAACCAGGGTAGACTTTTTAGAATTCGTTGACTAAATGATTACCCGCTATTCCTCAACCCCGCGGCAATTCCATTAATCGACAAATGGATGCCGCGCCGCACGCGGTCATCTTGATCGCCTTGCCGATACCGTTTTAGTAACTCAACCTGAACATGATTTAACGGCGCCATATACGGAAAACGATGTTGAATTGATCGCTTTAATAACGGATTTGAGGCTAATAAATCACTCTGTCCGGAAATACTTTTCAACGCTGCAATCGACGCCGCATGACCTTCACAAATACGTGTAAAAATAGTTTCACGTAAATGTTTATCCTTGACGAGGTCGGCATAGCGACTTGCAATGGTCAAATCACTTTTTGCTAAAACCATCTCCATATTGGATAACAGCGTAGTAAAGAATGACCAGTTTTTGAACATCTTTTGCAACATTGTCAGACCAGTATCGGGATGTAATTCTACATACCTCTGGACAGCTGAACCGAATCCAAACCAGCCGGGTAACATGAGGCGGCATTGTGACCAGCTGAATACCCAAGGAATGGCGCGTAAATCTTCGATAGCAGTGGTTTTTTTTCGGGAAGCCGGGCGACTACCAATATTCAGACCGGCAATTTCTGAGATTACTGTCGATTCCCAGAAATACTGCTCAAACCCGGGTGTTTCATAAACCAAATTCCGATATGCGGTAAAGGCATAGTCAGATAACGCTTCCATGCAGGCTAAAAATTCAGGCTCGACTGCCAGTTCAATTTTTGATAAAAAACTGGCTTGAAGGGTTGCCGCTGCCAACACTTCCAAGTTGCGCCTGCCGACTTCTGGATTCGCATATTTTGCGGTGATTACTTCCCCCTGTTCCGTAAGACGAATTTGTCCTTGAACGGCTCCGGCAGGCTGAGCCAGAATAGCTTGGTAACTTGGTCCACCTCCGCGACCAACCGATCCGCCGCGGCCATGAAATAGGCGAAGACGGATATTTCTTTCGGCAAATACATCGACTAAAGCTAATTCGGCTTTGTACAATTCCCAACCTGAAGTTAAAAATCCACCGTCCTTATTGCTATCGGAATAACCTAGCATAACTTCTTGTGCTGAACCCCTGCTGGTCAATAAACAGGTATAAGACGGTATATGAAGTAAGCGTTGCATCACTGATGCGCTATTACGTAAATCGGCTATGGTTTCAAATAACGGAATGATGTTTACATCCAAACGCGCCAACTTGTTCTTCGTTGCTGGATGCAATAATCCCGCTTCCTTTAATAGCACGGCGAGTTCTAATAAATCGGACACGCTATCCGTTTTTGAAATAATGCAGTTAGATACAGCCAATTTTCCATATCTATCTTGCGCAGCACGAGCAGCGCGATAAATCGCTAATTCGGATTGAGTTTCTTCTGAATAAGTCAAATAGGGTGAAGACAAGAGTCGGGGAGTACAGATTTCTGCAATTAACAATGCAATGCGTGCTTCTTCATCTAGCGTTAAATAGTCACAGGTCGGATCAGCTTCTACCAACAACTCGGCAATTACTCGCTCGTGCACCTCAGAGTTTTGACGCAAATCAACTGATGCTAATGAGAAACCGAAAACATCCACAGCGCGTCGGAGGTGACGCAAACGTTGACGTGTTAAAGCAGCCGATCCGTTTGACACCAACGAGCGATGCACAATCCCAAAATCAGCGGATAGCTGCTGAGCAGCTGTGTATGCAGTTGCATTATCAGTGGCGTGTAGCGCTGGTTCAACGCCCAGTAAATTACGGTAAGTGGCTGCCAAACGTGCGTACATGCCGCTAATGGCACGTCGATAGGGTTCATCAGAGCGGTGCTCAGACTGATCGGATGAACTATCGGCTAATTTCAATAATTCTTTTGAGGCTCCTACTAGTAATGTAGCCAACGATAATTCGCCACCAAGTGCATGCAATTCTTTCAAATAGAAATGCAATGCCCGGGAACATTGCATCATTAAGGTTTTTTCCAATACGGTTGCGGTAACGAAGGGATTGCCGTCCCTGTCACCACCGATCCAACTGCCCATTTTAAGAAAAACGGGTAGCTCCACAGGGCTAATTGGGGAACCTTCCTTACTCACTTGTGAAGTTAGCAAATCTTCTAAGGCGGCGTATAGGCTAGGGATTTCCCTCAAAAACGTGCAATCGTAAAAGGTAAGTCCATTTTCTACTTCGTCCAATACAGATAGCTTGTTACTGCGTAACATACGGGTTTGCCATAATGTCAAAACAGCGCACTGCAACGCTTCATTATTCGCTTGGACTTCTTCAGGAGTAAGTTGCATTCGGTCGCGCTCGTTCAATAACGCCGCTATTCGCGCTTGGCAATTCAAAATACTTTTGCGCTGTACTTCTGTGGGATGTGCCGTTAATACCGGACTAATGAATGCCGTGTTGAAAAAAGCCAGCAATTGTGAAGGCATTGTTCCTTGCTTGAGCAGTGTTTTGATGGCGTAGGGCAAACTACCTTCTTTTGGAAGAGATCCGGCAATTAAATGTGCACGTGTGCAGCGAATATGGTGCTGGTCTTCGGCAATGTTGGCGAGATGCGAGAAATAACTAAAAGCGCGGATGACTTTAGTGGTTTCATCATTAGTTAACCCATTTAATAGGGCTTCTAAATTTTGTCTGGCCATTTGATCTTCATCACGCCCAAGTTGAATAGAATTCTGACGTATTGCTTCTATAATATTGAAAATTTCTTCACCATGTTGACTGCGTACTGTATCACCCAATATATGACCCAGGTGACGGATGTCTTCACGTAATTGTTGATCTTTGTTGTCGTCTTGTACTCGGTCTGACAGATTCATAGGTGTGCCTTATGTGTTATTGCAGTTGCCCTGTTTTTTTCTTTACCACTGTCGTATTAGAGATAGCACGAAAGGACGGGTGAATACAGTTAAACCAAAGTTTTCTATTAGACCGCTATCACTTCGTGGCTGAGCGGATGAACATTAACTGTTAGATTAAAAAAACTTCTATTGCGAAGTGCATGCAACGTAACAAGTCAATTGCACGTCGTTAAAGTTGCCTGGGTTGCGTTGCTTCTCCTTGCGGCATATAGACGTTCTCTGTGCGCGATGGTACAAGCGTTTCGCAGAGACCTCTGCACCACCTTAGCGAGCGATCTAAAGACAAGGTGCACGCAGCGCAGCAATCGGAATGTACTTGAACCTAAATTCCTCTGTTGACCGCTCACTAGCTTCGATAACATGCTGAATATGTTGAGAATTTTCACCTTCCATCAGGTCACCGTTTTGGTGAGAGCGCTA
>JAJNBE010000109.1 GCA_021155915.1 Solimicrobium sp.
CTAGCCATGTGCACCCAATTGCAGGAGGTTTGATAGCCTATTTTATCGCCACCTTTATTTTTTACTGGTGGCATAGATGGCGTCATGAGTTTGATTTTCTTTGGATTGGATTTCATCAAATTCACCATAGCCCGCAACGGATTGAAGTCATTACTTCCTTTTATAAGCATCCTTTGGAGATGATTGTAAATTCACTTATTGGAAGTGTTCTTGTCTACACTTTGCTGGGACTATCTCTTGAAGCCGGGGCAATCTACACGATGTTGACGGCGCTGGGAGAATTTTTTTATCACACCAGCATTAAAACACCGCGGTGGATTGGGTTCTTTTTCCAGCGGCCAGAGATGCATCGCATCCATCATCAATACCAGCGTCACAAAAATAATTATGGTGATATCACCTGGTGGGATATGCTGTTCGGAACTTACGAAAACCCTCCGGAATGGAAACATCACTGTGGTTTTGACGATGAGAAAGAGCAGCAATTGATATCAATGCTGCTCTATAAAGATGTTCACAGGAAAAAGCCAGAATAGCCAATTAACAGTGCCAGATGGTATCAGTGAAGCAGATAAGTGAATTCAAAAAACATGACATAGTTTGCCAGTCATCCTGCAGAGAAACATAATTTTGATTGTGAAGATACTTTTGCCACTTAAATGAACCATCCAAGGTTTTTTGTGACTCGAATTGCTCTTTCAATTTTTGATTATTACTATAGGCCTCCTCAAGAGTACATGGGTCATCGTATATGTCAAAGTTATCATCTCGGTCCAATTTTTTTTAATATCAAATTATTCGCAATTTGATTAAATATTTTTTTATATTCCTCGTATGTTCCAAAAAAACCGACCATCTTAATATTTATTCCTAGCACGTTGGTATTTACATAGCTCAACCAAGGATCAATAATAAATTCTCTTTTTTTTCCAGTCCAATCCATTATTGCAATAAATTGATGAGGTTGAGCATTATCACCACCGGAATCGATGATTTTTCCGTTATTAACTACTTTGATTCTTTTTTTAACTGATTCATCGATTTCAGTAGAGGATAGAAGTTTTATAAAAGCCCAAGTTGTCATATCCTGACACGTCATATTTCCTGTAGGAATTAAACCAAATATATTAGACACGAGCTCTTTAGTTTTATTTTTAGAATGTTGCGAGAGAATCTCATAGTATTGAGAGAGAGCAGCCGCTATTTCTTCCGCATCGCCGTCAGCCAACATCCGTTTCCAATCCTGATTAGTATTCAAAAAAGATGTCCAAAGGAGAGAAACATCTATTTCAATTGCTCTGGAAAGTTTTAGCCAAGTGCTCATGCTTGCACTCACTGCTTCCTGGAACTCCTTTTCTGGAATCTTATTTAAGATATTAACTTTTATAGCAGTATGCGATGTGTTAATTTTTGCATGAATAGTTATTGTAATATTATTAATAATCTCTTTTAATAAGGGTTGTTCCGATATTTTATCCGTGCCATATACTTTGATAGATTCTTGTAGTCTTAACAATTCGGCAAATATTCCTTCATAGTTAGTGTTTTGGTCTTCGAGAAGAACAAAACACTCCATACCTAACTGAGGATAACTCTTTATGTCCTCCAGTAATTCCTCCCATTTCACCTGGAAATCGCCGTGAGTTCCAGGCTCTTTTGTTACTTTATGCATTATCAAAAAAAAATTTATCAGTCTCTTATCGAACTCGAATCCCGGCCCAATTTGGCCCTTGTTTGAGTACAAAGATGCCTTTACGAGATTCATTATTCCTCTCCTGTTAGTAATTCTTAGATTTATATGCTTTTAAACAAACAGCATAAAGTCTCTTCCCCAAATTGATATCTTAGCCGTTTATCTAAAGATACGCCGAAAGGTTTAATCGGTGGAGCAAACCTTCCTGACGACTTCTATAAAGGGTATCCCCGTTTGAATAGATTGTGCAAGCCTCATAAAAATTGCGACAACTTTAAATTTAGGGAGGAATCTGAAATGCAAATGATTTTTCCAGGGCTGGTTAATCAACGCTATATAATTCCTATTTCGAAATATGCTTTCATTTCCTCCATTGTGTTTAGTTGCAAAAATACACGCATAGGGCTGCGTGAAAGCGTTATTATCTCGTCACGCAAGCCAACGATCTCTACTAACTGTGCTCCTTGAAACCTAACTCGACATATGTTGAGAATTCTTGGCCGCAGCTACCAGAAACGTATTTAGACTCTACACACAAAGCTTAATCTTAATGGATGATTTTTCTACTTCTGACTTAAAAAGTATTCTGCACTCCAAAAGAGCTAACCTCTATTTTCTTGAACATTGTCGTGTCATGCAAAAAGATGGTCGCGTTTTGTATCTTCAAGAAGAGAAGCACGAGTGTCATTATTGGAATATTCCTATAGCCAATACTACTGTGTTGTTGCTAGGGAACGGTACGTCCATTACTCAAGCCGCAGTGCGTATGCTAGCGCAGGCTGGAGTACTAATAGGTTTTTGTGGCGGTGGCGGGCGGAATTGTATATTAAATAACTCTGCATGACTCCTATTTTTAGAAGAAATACCCCTCAAAAGTTTTTTCAGTAAAATAATTAGCATTTTTACCACTACAGAAGTGCAAAGACGGGGTTATAAGGGTACTTTCCCCCTCACGTTACCTTGGGACTACCCCCCTAAAAGGTGTGTTTATTGCAACATAATTACAATGCTTTCTGCTTTTTATTCAACTCCTCTAATTCAGATAAAGAGGGCACTGGCCACCCCTGAGCTGCGGCAAGATAGTAGTACTTTAAAGCAAGGGACGAATCTGGCATGATGGTTATTCGATTATCATAACGATCATGGTAACACTTCGCCAGCAGAAACTGCGCCCTAGCATCTCCCCGATCAGCGGCACGATAAAGGAACTTTAAAGCAAGGCTTACGTCCTGCTTGATGTGTCGGCTCCAATCGTCAGTCCCATCATTGCGACCCCAGTCTCCCAGATAATATCGACCCAGTTCAGTCTCAGCCAATGCAAATCCCTGAAGAGCAGCCCGATTGTAGTAATCTACAGCAATGGCTCGAGAGTGAGCTAGCGAGGAGATTTCCCCATTCGGCACCCCCGCACCCTGATACAATTTACCCATCCTGTATTGTGCGGCTGCATTCCCCTTAACAGCGGCTAGATTGTAGTTCTGAAAAGCAAGATCACGGTCGTGTTGGACACCCAGTCCATATTCATAACAAATGCCTAAGTTAAGCTGCGCCTCCGCCTGGCCCGTTTGGGCTTGCTTCTTGAACCATTCTGCATGAGGAGCAACCTTCGGTCTCCAGAGATCACTTTTATCCCTTGAAGGGTAAACGCCAATTCCCGTGCGGTATATCAAGAACATATATAAATAAGCAGCAGGATAATCGCTCTCCGCAGACTGTTTGAAATAGGGAACAGCGATTCGGCATTGAGAGTCCAAGTAAAGTGTCATTCCGGTCCGGTAGGCTTGCTCACCGGGATGCGGCAGGTTTGTTGGCGTTATAGCATGAGGTACTACCAAGGGTGATACAGGTGATATGGGCAATACGGGTGACAGGGACTTAACTAAGTCTGGCTGCAGCTCTACCAGATACCGCGGCAGACACGAGGCGGATTCAAATGTCACCACTTCGGTATACACGTTGCTCTGGTTAGGCAGGCAAGGATAGTAGCTCACTTCATTCGGATTTGTCGGATCTTTTGGCACGACAGGCACAAAGTGGGCATCGTAGTTCTGGTAATTGCCTTTTCCCTGCAGTTTAGCCGTGTCCCCGTCGATTACTGGATACGCTGAATAACTTGCTACCCAATTCAAAATCAAAGCGCCCTCAGCGGGTGTAGAATATTGCTGACTATTGCCTGGACCGTAGACCCGATAGGAATAGTCTGCCTCATGGGCACCGTACAGGCCTTTGCCAAAAAAGCCGCTGTCGGTGCTGGCTAGATTGGCATAGCCTGACCGAAACAGGCTGTCCAGAATGGCCCGTTTTGTCCCATGCCATAACGGCATAATGTTAACGGCAGGATTATCCGGGTCAGCATGCGGTTTGGCTAGCTCTCTCCTCTTCTGGTCAGTAACGCTACGCCATTGCGACGCATTTTCCATCTCCCAGCTGGGCGCAAAGGTGGGGTTCCCGTGGCGCTGCTGCAGTTTCTTTATCTGCACCTCGAACGCTATATTGAAGTCCCGATTGTAAATCACCTGTACGCTGCCAATGTGATACCCGGGCACGGGATGATGTTGGTAGAACCCCACCACTTTCTGCTTGTCTTTGGGCGTGGCCTCTAGAAGCGTGTACGGCTTACCATCGTGAGGGATAAGCCCTGCCTGACGTTCAGTAGCGGGATCAAAATGCCACGATTTTTCGACAGTGTGTTTTACCGTAGGGACGGACGCGCCTGCCGGCTTTGCCTGGATGAGATCGTTGACCACCTGGTCGGCACTCGGGCGTTTCTGTGCTTCCAGCCAGGTTTTGCTGATCACTTCGCCATAAACGAGCGGGCAGTCTGCTGGAATCGTTTCTTGTTCCCCGTCCTTAATCCAGCTGATGACGGTCTGTTCATTTGTTGCATCGGCAAAGGGCAGCTCCCTGGAGGCGATTTCCCACAACACCATGCCGTAGCTGTAAATGTCCATGGAACTGGCGGTTTTAAATCCCCGCCGGAAACTCTCCGGAGCACTCCACCGCACCGTGCCTTTACCGGTCTTCGTACTGGTGCTGCTGGTCTCTAGCTTAATTCGAGCCAGCCCAAAATCTCCAATCTTGGCATGCAGGTCTGCAGTTAAGAGCACGTTAAAACTTTTGAGGTCACGGTGCACTATATCGTTGGCGTGCAGATAGCGCAGCCCGTTGCCAATATCAATGGCCATGGTCCAGCGGGTCTCCCAGCTAATGGCTTGCTTCTTGTTTTCTAATAAGCGACGCAGTGATCCCCCAGGCATATATTCAATGACTAAACCCTTGTGCCCTACTTCATCACAAATGCCATACAACCCAACGATATGCGGATGCTGGCACTGAGCCAGCATGCTGACCTCCTGGTTAAATTCCTCACGCAGCGTCTCAGAAAGTTCTTTTAAGAATAATTCTTTGATGGCTACCGGGGTACCATGCCAACTAGCCTTTGACACCATCCCGAAACTGCCACTACCCAGCGGTTCTTCGATTGTGAGGGCATTGTGGGGAATGACCGGGACGAGAGGTTTAGCAGGAAATTGCATGGGAAGATCCTTTCGGCAGAGGAAAAGTAACTTTAGGGAAAAAGACCGGCGTTAGTGTAATTCGCTCTCGAGGAGCTGGCAAGTTTCTGTTGCGTTGTTTTAACCTAGACATAATGTATTGACCTACCGCACTTCAAGCGACATGGATTATGCTTGAGGTTCCGTAAAACCAAAGGCGCAGAGCCAAAATTGAAGGGGTA
>JAJNBE010000047.1 GCA_021155915.1 Solimicrobium sp.
CCTTCAATTTTGGCTCTGCGCCTTTGGTTTTACGGAACCTCAAGCATAATCCATGTCGCTTGAAGTGCGGTAGGTCAATACATTATGTCTAGGATTATCAGTTCCCGTGCTTGTGTGAGAATTAAGTATAATCAATTCATATTGATAGCTCTCGTTTTTCATTTTTAGACGATAAAAAATAAATGGTGGCTGTCGAGTCAGATTATGTTACTAATTCCCGCGCAGAAGTACGACGGTGGAGAGGTTAATAATTATTTCCTGCACCGAGGCAATTTGATGGGATCGCCTTGGTCTACCACTAATTCATGTTTGATGGATCACCATGGCTCCTACTTTATTAGCTGATATCGGCGGTACTAATGCGCGCTTTGCATTAGAAATTACCCCCGGCAAATTGGCTTGTATTTCAGTACTTAAATGCGCGGATTACCCAACATTGTCTGATGCACTGCGGACCTATTTAAGCGATGCAGAAGCAATCAAATTCGGCGCTGATCAGGTGCGAAAAGCAGGCATGGCAATTGCCAATCCAGTGCATGGGGATTTCATTCATATGATGAACCATCATTGGCAATTTTCAATTCCAAAAGTCAAAAATGAATTCAGGTTTGAAACATTTTTGGTAGCAAACGATTTCAAAGCGCTAGCAATGGCATTGCCGTTGTTAACTAATACTCAAAAAGTACAGTTAGGCGCTGGCCAGCCTCAACCTAATTCGGTAATCGGTTTAGTTGGCGCTGGTACCGGTTTGGGTATGTGCGGATTAGTCCCATCCAATGGGCGCTGGCAAGCATTAGATAGTGAAGGTGGACACGCTTCATTTGCACCAACCAATCAGCTCGAAATCGACATTCTGCAGTTCGCGTTACAACAACATCGCCATGTCTCCAGCGAAAGATTTATCTCCGGTGCCGGTCTACTGCTAACTTACCAAGCGCTGGTACAGCGCAGCGGTGGACAGGTAGAGGATATTGGTACAGTTGAAATCATGCGGCGTGGCCTAGCTTACGAATGTACGTTATGTACCGAAACATTGTCTACGTTTTGCGCAATGCTAGGTACCATAGCTGGCAACTTGGCTATTACGTTAGGAACAACCGGAGGCATGTACCTCGGTGGCGGTATCGTGCCGCGGTTAGGGCAATTCTTCTTTAACTCGAGTTTTCGGGATCGGTTTGAAAATAAAGGCCGGCTCACCAACTATCTTAGTCAGATTCCTACTTATGTTATCACCGAGCCTTACCCTGCTTTTATGGGTATTTCGGCCTTATTGGCCGAAGCGCCGAAATAAAAAGCGTCGAAATTAGTAGGTGAGCAAAAGGAGATAAATTTTTCTGGAATTAAATTTTTTCTTATGCTCATAAAACAGCGAAGTTTTGGTCCCATTTCAAAGCTGCGCAAAGGATAAAACCGTTCTGGAAGTTGGGCTAAAGCTTTACGGACGCAATGGTCTACCAAGAATATAGACCTCTGCAAACCTACTGCGCGGGCCATATACGTTGTTGCCCTTGCTCGCAATCCTCTTGTTCGGGTTCGGGACTCAGCGTCTTGTAGACTTCGTAGTGAACTTTATTGCCTAAAACCAAGTCCGACGAATTGATTCAAGTTTTTTTCTCACGTCTGCAAGTAATTCCTGTGCTTTGTCAGCATTCATGTCCACTGCAATAACAGCCCATTTTTCAGCCTGTACCAAGTCTTCCTCTGATTTAATCAAGGAGTTATAAGCATAGAAATAAGCAAGTTCATAAGCTGCGCGTGGATGTCCCTGCTTGTAGGCCAGCTCTAAGAAGGTTAGTTTTTTATTTCGTGGGACATTCATCAACCCTAGCTCAATTGAAGAATTGGCATGATTAAGCCTGGACCCATACTCGTACCATTTGATGGCTTGTTGGAAATCTTGCTTATAGTAAGGACGTTCTTTAGACCACCAATTACCAAGTCTGAATGCCGCTTCTACATTACCTTGATTGGCCGCTTTCGCTAAATTGAGTTCGGTTTGAGTATCGCTCTGCTTAACGTGCAAACCATACATATACATCAATCCTAATTGCAATTGGGCTTCTGCATTTCCAATTCCCGCTATTGAATCGTATAGCTGGAAAGCGTCTTCAAAGCGTTTATTCAGTATGAAATCGGACGCTTTGATAAGCAACGGAGCTAGCAATTCTTCCAATCGATTGGCATCTAGTTCTTGCGCCTCTATCAAAAAAGATTTAGCTTTTTCATTGTCACGAGAAACATGCAAACCTTGCATATACATCAGTCCCAATTGCAATCGCGCTTCTACGTATCCACACGCGGCCATGGGCTTATATAGGTTAAATGCGAATTTATGGTTTTTATTCTCTATAAAATGGGACGCTTTGACTAGTAATGGACCTAGTACTTCGTCACAGCGTTTTGGGTTTGACTTGTATGCCTGGCGCAAAAAGAATTCAGCTTGTTCATGATTCCAATATACATGCCGCCCCTGCATATACATTACGCCTAGCTGCAATTGTGCTTCTGCGTACCCGCAGGTAGCCAGGGGCTTATATAAGTCAAATGCGGACTTGTAGGCACCCTCTTGCATAGAACAAGATGCCTCCTGTAACATTGCAAACGCTACTTTTTCTGCCGCTTTTTTATGATTATTTTTCATTACCGCTAGTACATAGTAATCATGTGCTTTGCTGGCATGATCTTTTTCATGCCACTCGCCTAAAGTGAACCATGCTTCAGAATGCCCATGGCTTGCGGCTTTTTCCAAGTAAGCAATTGCTGCATTCCTATATCCTACGAGGCCCGCGGCGGATATGTGCTTTACTTCAGGGTTATTAAATGCGTCAAAAAGAATTTGGGACTCAAATATTGCCTTTTGCATAAACCATTTACCAAGCATAAATAAAGCGTCTTTATTTCCTAACTGATGGGCGGATTGCAAATAGTCCCTACCACGCGACAGGTCTTGCCAAACATGCCAGCCATTCAAATACAGCAAGCCCAGTTGAAACGCTGCATCGGAATCTTTTTCCGCTAATGGCTCATTTTTTTCGTAAATTAGCTTACTTAAGCTATTAAGATTTTGGAGGCCCTGGTCACATCCCAAGTCAATAGCTATTTGATAGTTTTCTAATGCTCGCCATGGCTGTTTACAGAGGCCAACGAGACCTTGTTCATACATAACTCCAAGATGGTAAAATGCCGAAGCAGATCCAAGTTCAGCGCCCTTTGAATAAAGTTTAAAGGCTTGATCCAGGTCTTTTGTTACACCCCTTCCCTTCTCATACATGTACCCAAGGCCAGTAAAGGCCTGTGCTGAGTTAAGCGCTATTCCTTCTCGACACCAAGCTACTGACATCCTCTCATTTCGTTCGACGCCCTGACCATCTCTAAACATAACAGCAATTTTATTACATGCATCGGCAGAGTCTTGTCGTGCAGCTTTATAGAACCATCCTATAGCTCTTTCAAAGTTTTGGGCAACGGCAACCCCATAATAAAACAGTCTACCAAGCTGATACTGGGCCACTGGACGTCCTTCATTCGCCAACTTTTGAAGGACCGGCAAGGCCTCTGAAAACTTTTTTTGCTCGATTAATTTTAAAACCAGATTTATCGTATCCTTGGAGGATTGCACAGCGCTTTCAGCAATTTTTTCTCGCTTTACTGCTTCTGGTTTTATCTGCTGCTGTTTTTTTTGCCCCTGCTCACTCTCCCTTTGGAGCCGTACTTCTCTATCATCAGATATTTGCAGTCGCTCAAAATTACTTTGCGCTATTGAACATCCATTTTGGAATGCTGCGCGGTAATAATTCATCGCCTGTTTAGTATCTTTAGAAACGCCATAGCCGTATTCATGAATAATCCCAATGTTATTATAGGCATCCGCATAGTCAGAGCGAACAGCCTCCTCAAAACACAGCTTAGCAGTTTGGAAATTTTGCTCTACACCTAAACCGTAGAGATATAACTTTCCCAGGTTGTTACACGCACTGGCCGACCCTCGTTTCGCTCCTTCACGGTAGTAAAATATAGCAAATTCAACATTTTTTTCAACGCCGTGACCTTGTTGAAATAAATCTCCTAAGGTAGTGCAAGCATCAGGATGATGCTGGTTATATGCTGCCATGCTCCAGAGAAAAGCGTTCTTTCCATTCCTCTCTACACCTATACCTTGCGCGAACATTACCCCTAGCTCATATTGCGACATTGAACAACCATGGTTCGCATTTTCTTCAAATGTTTCGAAAGCGCTAGCATAGGCGTTATCACGTTTTTTTACTTCCTGCTCCGAGGATAAGTCGTACACATCTGCTGCATTTTTATGAGGATAATTGCGTACAAATGAAGATCTAGAGTTGGCTTCCATTTTTATATTTCATCTTTCTGTTTTTAGAGACCTCTGAACAGCCGTAGCAAACGAGCCACAGACAGGCACACGGAGCGCAGCAACCGGAATGTACTTGAGTACACGAGGATTGCGAGCACCGCGCAACGCCGTATTTGCTCGAGCAGTAGCTTGTACAGACGTCTCTTTAATTAATTTCGATAAATGTCAATATGATTTACTTCATCCTAAATTATTCTGTTCGATAGAAAGTGACAACGTCTACCCGACTCAATAAATTATCGAGGACAATAAGCGATCACCTGAGGAATGAGAATCATATCTGCAACAGAAACGTAAAACTATTGTGGAAATCCTCAATGTGGATAACACTTAGCTGGCATGAGTGGAAAATTCGGCGGTAAGGGTCTCTTTCCTTATGGCGACATAGGATTTACACAAGTACTATTGCGGACGTTACTGCTCGTACGCATAGGCACTGACTTAAACTTCAGATAATTGTAATTTTATGAGAATTAAAGCCTACGCATTGCCATTTCCAGGCGAGCCCAAATACCACAATGTGGACGTTTGAATTCTTAGGGGCATTAACTTTATAGAGAGTCTGCGCATGAAGGGCGTGCGCAGGTCATCCAGGAGGTAATTTCGTAGATATCTAGGCTATGAAGAAGAAGAAACCTATACCTGAGACTATTCCCCGGGTGCAAGGAACACTCTTCACTCATGAAACCTAAATTCCTCTGTTGAACGCTTCTTAACTTCGATATCAGCGTTACTTCATTGAGGAGTTCGCCCTTTTACTACTTCACCATTTACGCGAGAGCGCTACAGGCTTACTTATACATCTTTATGGCACCCTGGTCGCGTTGCTCTTCCTTGCAAAATACAGGTTGCCGCGTCGTCGCCCTGCAGCAGGGGTTTCAGAATGCATGCATTCTGAAACGGACGTACTCTGCAAGAAAAGTTTCCTGAGGACCAGTAGAATTAATGCGACCAAGAAACCGAAAAATACACACATGGGCCTATGGCGAGCCTTTGGCGAGCCTTTGGCGAGCCTTTCCAGCAGAGAGATCTAGGGTAAATGATCATCACATGAATAAAGCATAATCACAGCATCCAAAAAACAATTAACTCAATTTAGCCGCATGTTCTCTTGTCGCATGAAACACCACTTTTGGCCAACGCTCTTGGGTCAACTTTAAATTAACGCCTGATGTCGCAAGATAAGCAAGATTACCCGCTGCGTCATGCGCCAAATTATGCCCGGCACTAGAGTTTTGAAAGTCCGCCATCATTTTTTTGTCGTCGCAACTCACCCAGCGCGCACTGCTGATGCTAGTTCCCTCAAACAATGCGTCGACGCCATACTCGTTTAATAACCGACTGGCGACTACTTCAAATTGCAGCACACCCACTGCCCCTAAAACTAAGTCGGCATTGTTCATTGGTTTGAAGACTTGCACTGCACCTTCTTCCCCCAACTGCTGCAATCCTTTGTGAAGCTGTTTAATTTTTAACGGATTACGTATGCGCACTGCTCGGAAAAAATCAGGGGCAAAATAAGGAATTCCAGTAAACTGCAACACTTCACCTTCCGAAAAACTGTCGCCAATTTGCATATTACCGTGATTTGGCAAACCGATGATATCGCCGGCAAACGCTTCGTCGACTTGCTCACGACTGGATGCCATAAACGTTACCACAGAAGAAACTTTCACTTCTCGGTTTAAACGTAAATGTTTGAGCTTCATGCCCCGTTCAAAGTGTCCGGAACAAACCCGCAAAAAAGCAATACGATCACGGTGCGCCGGATCCATATTCGCTTGTATTTTAAATACAAAGCCCGAAAACGGTGCTTCGGTTGGCTCAACTAAACGCACGGTGGCGTCACGCGAACGCGGGGCTGGGGCCCATTCAATTAGAGCATTTAAAATTTCACGCACACCAAAATTATTAATCGCTGAACCAAAAAAAACCGGCGTTTGCGTCCCAGCTAGAAAGGCGTTCAAATCAAAAGGATGCGATGCTCCTCCGACTAGTTCCACCTCCATCTTAAGCTGTTCAATTTCCAGCGGGAACATCGTCGCTAAACGCGGGTTATCAATACCTTTTAACACCTCAAATTCCTGGTCTGCTCGATCACTGCCCGCCGTAAATAGCATGATTTCATCACGTAAAATGTGGTACACACCACGAAAATTCTTACCCATACCAATTGGCCAAGTAACAGGTGCGCACTGAATTTTGAGAACGGACTCTAGTTCATCGATTAGCTCCAGCGGATCGCGAGTTTCCCGATCCATTTTATTGATGAAGGTAATGATCGGCGTAGCGCGCAGTCGGCACACGTTAAGCAATTTTATAGTTTGCTCTTCTACGCCTTTAGCCGCGTCAATCACCATTAATGCCGAATCGACCGCAGTCAATACTCGATAGGTATCTTCCGAAAAGTCTTGGTGACCTGGGGTATCCAGCAAATTGACAACATGATCCTTGAATTCGAACTGCATCACAGAACTTGCGACTGAAATACCGCGCTGCTTTTCAATGTCCATCCAGTCGGATGTAGCATGACGGCCACTCTTACGGCCTTTTACTGTCCCCGCTAATTGAATGGCGCCGGAAAACATCAACAACTTTTCGGTTAGCGTAGTCTTTCCTGCATCCGGGTGAGAAATAATGCCAAAAGTTCGACGGCGTGCCACTTCACGTAAAACCTCTCTAGCCTGAGAAGGGATTGTTGAAATAGGAGAATGCGAAGGAGTTTGATCTGACACGGTGCGCTCTGAGAAAAAGGAGAGAAGTCTACCGTTTTTGGCTTGCAAAGTGAATGTATTTATGGCTTTTTTTCGGGCTCGGGGAGAAGACAAGCATCGACAATCTGTAAATCGTTATCTTTAGCAAAATCAATCACAAAATGGTAGGCAAGAGGCTCTATTTCGCGCAAGGCGTGGTCAACGACCACCGAACGGATCCCGTTAATCACAATGGGTTGTACGAAACGAGAATAGTGTAGATGACTTTGCCGACCAGTATCAGGCTGAAAGCACGAGATCGCCCCACTCAATCGTTCGGACCAGTCACTAGGACGAAATTGCATTCCTGTATTGGTAATCCCTAAGATAAAGAATTCATTTTTTTGTATTTTCGAGGTACTGTCATCCATCAGGCAGATTATTTTGTATCCATTTTTATAGTTACTCGTTGGTTACTGATCAAGCTAACCAAGCTGTCATCGAAAGCAATAACAGTAGTAAAATCCATAGTAATAAAGCGCGCCAGACCAGCCCGACCGTGCTTTGTAAAAAACGTATCGATGCAGGCTCACCAGGCATAACATCAGATTGGTTGGCTACAGAATCCACAACCAATGCATCAGTAGGTAGCTCTATGGCATTTTCCTGTGCGCCACCAAGCCATACGCCTAACGCTCCGCCACCCGAAGCTAAAATAATGCCTTCAGATTCGTTCTTCCAACGATGCGCAAAGTTACGCCAGGCATAAATAGCATCTTCAAAATTACCTACTATAGCAAACGCAATAGCTGTTAATCGGGACGGAATCCAATCGAGAATGTAAAACATGTGGGCTGCATGCTGGCCAAATACTTCATTCTTCATATTTTGTGGCTCGTTCCAGATTCGTGCTAAATACTCAGCCACACGGTACATCACCGCAAACGCAGGGCCGGCGGGCATTAAGAACCAAAAAAACACTCCAAATACACTACGATGGGTGGTAATAAGAGCTTTTTCCACGGCTAAACGTGAAATTTCTGAAGCATACAGACCTGTAGTATCCGTTTTCGTCCATTCTGCTAACAGGCTACGTGCCGTATCTTCGTCACCAGAATGCAAGGCTAATTGGATGGAAGTAAAGTAATGACTGTAGTGGCGGAACCCCAAAGTCAAATATACGATGAGGATATTCCAAATCAAAGCGGCGAATATGTTCAATTTATACAAGCATACCCAATAAATCAAGGCCGTAGGCACCGTTAAAGTGAGAACTATCAGCCACCATCCAAGCCGACCATTTTTTTGCTCGCCCGCATTACACCAAGCCTCTACCCGCGTCGCAAACGACTTAACCGCCCGATAAATAGGATTCTCGGACCGCAAAGGTTGTAATTGCTCGATCAATAATGCGCAAAGTATAGAAAAAAAGGTCATTGGATCAAAAAAAGGGCAAGGTTGTGAACGAAAACTAACTAAGCCGTCAAGATAACTTAGTCAGACCATTGATGCAACCCAAGCATTAGAGGATTTGCGTCAAACTAAGGATTCAAGGCTAACTTTTCTTTCATTTATTACTAACAACGAAATCGATATTACCTCATTGTTATCAATTTAGTATGTAATGATAAGAATGGAAGCTATGTTCGCAACATTCCCCGGCCTTCCAACTAACTAATCGTACATTTCTCATCGGGATATTTTCGATTGATATCATCAATATATTTGCTTACATCGTTACGGTTAAAGACATTTAGATCCTCGGGCGTAAGCTTTCTAATTTGATACATCGTAAGTTGATTACCAAACGATTGGTTGAATATGACGTCCCAGTTATTCTCTATAAATCGTTGGCTCAAGCTAGGCAGTTTAAAAAATTCAGAAATTTTCATACAATCCGTACTGCTAAAGAACGTTTTAAGCGAATCACTTTTACATAAATAATTTTTACTACTATTGGAAAGTTCAAAAAGTGTTTCATGCGGCAGTATGTTATCGAGAATAAGTTGTTTAATTATCGGGTCTGACAACGCCTTGTGATTAACATCGTCCATAATTATTTCAATTAATTTTTTGAGCGTGTATTTTTCTTGCGGAAATGACCGGTTTGAACTGTCCATCAAGCGCGTTAAAGTGTACCAATGAGCATGCAGTCTTTGCTGGTTCACTTCATTTAAAGCCATAAATTCACTAAGTACTATCTGTTGTGAACTAATGTAGAGATACATTACCGAATCGCATAACAGGTTCTGGCCAGCGGCCGAAAGATTAAAAAACTGGGTTATATTAAATGTCTCTGAATTTAGATCCATTAGCTGTGCTAACTGCTGAAAATCCAAATGACTTAGCGCCAGAATCTGGTCAATGGTTATTAATTTTTGCTTTATAAATGTTTTTACATGCTTATTAAAGAGTATTGGTATGCATTTCGCAGTGAGCGTTAATAATTGACTCGGGCACATCATACCCGTATCAAAATGTTGCTGGAACTCCGGTGCCAGGATGGCGACAACAAAGGCGTTTGCATTAAGAGGCTGAATAGGCTGATCCCTTTTGAGTGCAATCTGGTCAATGTAAAACTGAACCTGAGGATCCCTTAAATTCGTTAACATACGTATTACCCTTTCCTGAGATATTTTTTCAAGTTCACCTATAAGAAAAAATTTATCAACAACATACTTCTTAAGTACAAGAAACTGCTCATCATGCAGGTATAGAAACTGGTTTCGTAAGGACGGTCGCTTCACCTGCAGACGTTCTTGGACATTCTCAAGGGTAAGCTGACCATTTCTAATGGCGATCAGCATATTTGGCCCGCAATTTATCCCTAATTTCTCCTGTATATAAAGAATTCCTTTTTCATTAATCGGAATTTGGGTCGCAATTCTATTTGCGGGCTCTGGGAATATCTTTATCAATTTTAAATAACTCTTATATCCTTGCTCATGTGCCTCCTTCCCGCCAATAGAAAGCTTGCTAAGCATTCGATTTACATATTCATTTTGTAAGTAGGCACACGTTTGGGCCAACCTTCCCCAATCTCTGCAGGATAAATAGCCATCACTGAGGAGACTCCATTGTCCGGCGCATAATACAAAAGGATTAAACGAGAAAGCGATTGAGTGCGCATTACCGTAGCGGGCGTTGTAACGTACAGCAGCTTTTGCAATCGTTTCATCAAAATTAAGATCAGTTTGACAAAAAATAAGGACGTCTTTCATTGCTTTGCTTGCATTGGAATGCTGTTTAAGGGAGTCCATTATGGTATTAATATTATTGGGATTAACTGCTCGATCTCCTTTTACAATTGCGGCAATAATGGTATCGATCAGGTGATCAGAAGGTCCATATTTACTTTCGCGTCCATTAGAATTTATTGCTTCGAAATAATGAACGATTCTTTCTTTGATTTCATTTTCATTTTTCGCCTGATGCGTTACCACTTCAACCCAATCAATTTTCAACGTAACCAAGTCGTGCTCTCGAGCCTTGTTGTATTGGGTGATTCCGTGTTCCAACAACCGGTCCAGATCGCATCGGCTTGCGTAGAAATTTATATCGATTATTGTTTTCGGTGTGGCCATCCTATGCTCTTTTATTGTTGATAAGGCGTTAAGAATGTCGTGTCGGTCGAGAAATAAATCACCCTTCTTTTTTTGGTTCATGATCAACACTACAAGGGCTTCTTGCTTATCTTGCATACTAAGCAAATCAAAAAGACAAACTATTTCCTCGACAATACGATTGTGTTCCTCCAATACTTTCACAAGTTCACGTATGTGTTCGATTGGCGGTAAGTCTAACTCGATTGCTTGAGACATATTGATGCTTCTGCTGTTGATAACTTCCATGCTTGAATCTCCGGAATAGTTGAATAACGATTAATGTGGACATCTTGTATTAAATTGCAGCTCATTTGACTTGAGCTTTGATTTTCAATCTGACAATATTTCAGTCCAATTGAACATACGATTATCTGTCAAAAATGATAATAAAAATACTAGATGTTTACATAATAAAAAGTTGGGTTGTATTTCGATTTTGGATTTTCAAAAATTGCGTATTGGGCATAAACCCAGATTTTCCATTCGACCTACTACATTTTGGCAAGGCTGATGAATACTACAAGTGGGGCTAAAAATGAGATCAAGAATTGCGTGCTACGCTACGAAATGGAGCTGAAGCATGTGAGGATGTATTGTTTCGCCGAGCAAATTACAACGATGCTCTAGATGCTCGTCAACGCTGCCAGAGAACTGGAAAAACGTACCAACGAGCCTGTAGCGCTCTGACCCAAACAGTGGAGGAGTTAAAGAGCGAAATCCCCCATGAAACCAATTTGTTATCGAAGCTAAGTAACGGTCAACAGGGGAATTTAGGGTAATGGCTCTGACGGTAATTAATAAGGGTAGCCGTTGTGTCGCATTATCTCAAACAACTAAAACCAAAGACCTCTGAATAACCTGCTACGCGACCCAAATACGGCGTTGCGCGGTGATTGCAATTTTCATGAAGTAAGTATATTTCGGTTGCTGGGCTCCCTGCGCCTAGCCATGACCCGCTCGCTACGGTTGTGTGCAGAGATCTCTACGGGAAAAATTAACAGGCATAATGCGATGAACAATGCAACATAGGTGTAATCCACAATAGCCGTTACAGACCTAAACCAGTTATCTTCTGTTGAATAAGTAATTCATAGGAATTAACTTGACCGGCCGACAACAGCAAAACTGTTACCATCCTGAACCAGATTGCTGCCGTGGTTCGGTGTATTCCGCCTAACGTAAAGGTAAAAGTAAATGCAATCTTTAAGAAATCACTCGCTCCATTTTTCTGTTTCGAAGACACAAAATCATTCTGTTCCAACGGATAGCCTGGACGATACGAGATGCGAGCGAGGTCGAAATTTGGTAGCCTTTTCAGAGCCTGAATCCGTTACCTCCTCAGAAGGTCGGGCCTCTCTTTCAGGGACTATCGGGGACATTCAGGTTAACATTGGCAAGAACTTAGGGATTAATGACGTTCTGCGCCTTAGTCAGGTCAGTCAAAATCTTCGTAATGCCATGTCTCTGGTAGTAGCTGATTACTCAGGAAGTATAGACGCGCCTAGAATATTGACAGCGGGAATGATCGCGGGCTTAAGTAAGGTAAGAAACCTTTCTCTCAAAGTTTCTAGATGTTCCGAGGAGAATATGCGACTGATTGGTCAGCTGCCGAATCTTCAGACGCTTAATTTGAGCAGCACATGGCTTACGGACTCCGAGCTGCGGCACCTCAGCGGCCTAATAAACCTTCAAACGCTTAATTTGAGCAGTACATGTATTACGGACTCCGGCCTCCAGCACCTTAGGGGCCTGATAAACCTTCAAACGCTTGATTTGGGCCACATAAGGATTGGTGGCTCCGGACTGCAGCATCTTAGCGGCCTGAGCAGTCTTAAATCGCTTGATTTGAGGGGGACCGGTGTTGAGGACGCCGAGGTCTTTCACCTGAGGGGTTTAATCAGCCTTCGAAACCTTTGTTTGGGATCGACACACTCCGTTTCGAACGCCGCACTGCAGCATCTCAGTGGCCTGATCAACCTACAAACGCTGGATTTGAGTGCTACAAAAGTCACGGATACGGGACCGCAGCACCTTAGAGGCCTGATAAACCTTCAAACGCTTAATTTAGCTATGACAGAGGTTACGAACGCCGGACTACAGCACCTTAGAGGCCTGACAAACCTTCAAACGCTTAATTTAGCTATGACAAAGGTTACGGACGCCGGACTGCAGGACCTCAGCGGCCTGATCGGTCTCCAAACGCTCGATTTGAGCTCTACAAATCTTACAGACGCGGGGCTGCAGCACTTTAGCGGCCTGGCCAATCTTCAGAACCTATATTTGCAGAAGTTATACGATGTGACACATGAAGGACGACAAAATTTAGCAAATATATTGCCAAAGCCCCAGATCTTTTGGTGCTGAGGTTTAGGGAATAAGATACGAATAAGAAACCTCTGCAAGTAAGGCCTGAGAGCCGGACTTAACCAGAAAATCAGTTTTTTCAATTACCTAGGGCGGGATAATAGCGACATAACGACCTAAAATAACGATTTAACAGGAACGAAAATAAGTTAATTGCCCTGCTCCATGCCTACCTCGAAAAACAAAAACAGTGGTAATGACCGGTCATCCGACAGAGGAAAAAACGAATATGAACGTTTCCCTTTACCCTTTAATAGTGACGGACGGCTCGCCTGAAACAGCCTAGGCCGCCTGAATTACTTTACGTACTTCACCTATAATTTGAGTTTGTAAACCCATCAGTTGGCCAATGCATCTGATATGCGATCAGAAAATTCTGCATTCGTGCAAGGTTCAATGTACGATAGCTATCGGCTCTGTCCTCAGCCCATATCGAAGACCGCTGTATCACCACTGCGTGAGCCAAATATGGCATTGAGCGTGCTCGCAATTCTCATGTACTCGAGTACATCCGCTTGCTGCGCTACCGGCGTTTTGCCTTTGACTTGTTTGCTACAGTTAATGAAATGGACGTCTCTCCCCCACGCCGGCATCACAATATGGCAAAGTGGAGTTTCGATCCGCCACTTACATGAGGAGAAATTTAGAGCGGGTACCAAAGGAAAGGGACCAAGGTAAAAAAGAAATGCGCCATATCAACTTCTCAATTTTTTAAACTCAAAAAAGGGCACCAAATGGCGCCCTTTTTTTATTGCTAACAAACTATTACTCAGCTGCTTTTTGAGCAGACTGGTTTTTACGTGCTGGCAATTTTTCTTTGATACGCGCCGATTTACCTGAACGTTCACGCAAATAATACAATTTAGCGCGACGTACATCACCCCGACGTTTTACTTCTATAGAAGCGATCAGTGGTGAATATAACTGGAATGTACGTTCAACACCTTCACCGGACGACATTTTTCGTACAATAAAATTAGAATTCAAACCGCGATTGCGACGCGAAATGACAACGCCTTCATAAGCCTGAGCTCGTTTACGCGTACCTTCAACTACATTGACATAAACGGTAACGGTATCACCTGGTGCAAATTCAGGGATATTTTTCCCTAAACGGGCAATTTCTTCTTGTTCAAGTTGTTGGATCAGATCCATTTTTTACTCCTGTAACCATCTTGCTGGAGCCTTGATGTACGACGCACATCCTGTCTGCCCAGTAGAGGATGGGATTATTCATATAAACCCTAGCTTACCTTACTACATCTACTTCTACTACGAAACCAATCATCAAATTTTGCAGCCTACTCACCAAATAAGAAGTAAGCACTCGCATTTAACCATTAATTAACTCAAACTCTACTCGTCCACCAGGACATGTTGAAATGCGGTTTGAAATATAAAGCGCTAGCGCAGCCTATAAATTGAGATTACTGTCTAGAAATTGTTCGTCAGCTTTACTCAACAATCCGCCTGACCGGGCCTTTTTTATCAAATCTGGGCGTTTCAACTGCGTGGCTAGTAAAGCCTGTTCACGCCTCCATTGTCCAATATCAGCATGATTCCCACTCAATAGCACATTAGGAACGGGTACTTCATCATGCACAATTGGACGCGTAAAGTGGGGGCAATCTAGCAAACCATTTACAAAACTATCTTGTACAGCCGAAGACTTATCATGTAATACACCAGGCACTTGGCGAATGATCGAGTCCATTAACACCATGGCAGGCAATTCACCCCCAGATACGACGAAATCGCCTAAACTGATTTCCTCGTCCACGCAGGAATCGATTAGGCGTTGATCTACGGCTTCGTAACGACCACAGAGCAATACTAAACCCGAATACGATCCTAATTGCATTACCCGCTGGTGAGTAAGCGGTTGTCCTTGCGGCGATAAGTAAATTACTCTTGGCGACACTAAACCTTGTTCAGTCTGGCGCAATTTAGCAGCGGCGATGGCTGCCTGCAGGGGTTTCGCCAACATAACCATACCGGGGCCACCGCCATAAGGTCTGTCGTCCACAGTGCGATGGTTATCCGAAGTAAATTCCCGAGGATTCCAAACTGTTAGTACACAGCTCTCTTGCTCGAATGCTCGTCTGGTTATGCCAGATTGCGTGAGCGCTGCAAACATCTCAGGAAAGAGCGTAATAACATCAAACTGCATTTTAATCGCCTTGCTCTGAACAAAGGAACATCAGTAATCCAAACCCCAATCCACGATTATTTTCTTATTTTTCTGATCGACGCACGGCACAAAATGATCAACGAACGGAATTAAATATTCACGAGCTAGAGCCTCACCCTGTATTGATTCGTGGTTAGATTGATCGTTAACTTGCGTCACACGCAAAATCGGATGTGCGCCGTTGTCGATCAAATTCGACACCACACCTAGACTCTCGCCCTGACAATTTTCAACAGCCAATCCGATCAGGTCAAGCCAGTAAAATTCATTGCCGGAGAGAACTGGAAAGTGGCTACGCTGTACATGCACAACAGAACCTTTTAAGTTTTCCGCGGCATCGCGTCCCACGACTCCCATCATGCGTGCTACAAGGCCATCACCATGAAACTTTGCTTCTAATTTGTCTACATCATGCACGTCGGCTAACGCTTCGGAATGAATGTCCGACGTGCTTGTGCTCCTGCCTGATGGTCTACCAATCCACCAAGTTTTTGCATGTAATAAAGCACTGGCCTCAGGCGAATACGGATGAATCTTCACCCAGCCTTGTACTCCGTAGGCGCCGGTAATATGCCCAACTGGGATTAGATCAGGGGGTATAGCTATTGTCATAACACAGGGTGCATAAAGGTATTCACCCGGTCACCTCAATTACTTGTGTTGCATTCACACAGCAGGCGCTTGTTTGGCAGCTAACGCGACGATACGAGCAACTGCTGGCGATAATTGCGCGCCCCGCTCTGTCCAATGCGTTAAACGATCTTGAGCAATTCGTACTGCCTCAGCAGCGCCCGATGCAACGGGATTGTAAAAACCAATGCGTTCAATAAAGCGACCATCACGGCGATTCCTGGAATCAGTCGCAACGATATTATAAAAAGGGCGCTTTTTTGCACCACCACGAGCCAAACGAATAACGACCATAATAATTTCCCAAAAAAGGAGTATGCATGCGGAAAAGCCGAGCATTATAACCCACAAAATGTACGACAGCAATACGTATGTCCAGGACCGCAATCCTCTGGAGAGGAAGTTTTATGGTAAAAAATTAAGCTGCCTTTTTTAACGAACGACGCCTTTGGATTTCTTGAAATAACAGACACCCCATGACTCCATTTGTTGCAGCATCGGTTTAAGTGCCTCGCCAATAGGCGTCAACGAGTACTCCACTTTAGGCGGAACTTGAGCATAGACGGTTCGGGTTACGATTTGGTCTTCTTCCAACTCTCTTAATTGATTAGTCAGCATTCGTTGCGTCACGCCCGGAATTAACCGGCGTAATTCATTAAATCGTCGGGTTCCGTCAAGGAGGATGTAGATAATTAACGTTTTCCATTTCCCACCCAAAATAGTTAACACGACTCTTACCGGACAATCTGGCTGAACAGTTGTTTTCGTCATAAAAAACCTTAAGTATACAAATTGATACTATACAACATTTATGTGCGTACTTATATTAAAAATCGTTAAGAGATAAACTCGTCATTGATTTTAACTCTAAAGAGGAAGTGCTATGTCAACGAATAATTCAACAGCGAGTAATGCAAAATCCAAAAAATGGTGGGCTTTAATTGGCGTGGGCCTGGCTAGTTTCCTGGGATGTTTAGATTTTACGATAGTCAATACGGCTCTTCCTTCCATTGGTGCGGCTTTGAGCGCCGATGTGGCTCATCTTTCGTGGTTGATCACGATTTTTATGATTGCTTTATCCAGCTTAATGGTCGTCATGGGGCGCATGGCTGATTTACACGGACGTCGGTATGTTCTTTATATAGGAATGGCGGTGTTTGGCACTTCCTCACTATTTGCTGGCTGTGCAAGCTCCATTAATGGACTAATTTTCTGGAGGTTGATACAAGGCATCTCGTGCGCTATCTTGTATCCGGTGTCTGGAGCAATTGTCTCCAATTTATTTCCTGCCCAACAAAAAGGTAGAGCAATGGGGCTGTTTTTCGGTCTCTCTTTTGCGGGTTTGGCCATAGGCCCCGTGCTTGGCGGTTTTATTGTCGGAGCAGTCGGATGGAAATGGATATTCTGGATGAATTTACCAGTTATCCTAATCAGCTTTTTGATTTGCGCCAAGAGTGTTCCTGAATCAAGAAATAGCACAATGAGTAGAGAAATGGATTATTCAGGAATGCTATTGCTGATCGCTAGTATTTCTAGTCTGGTTTTAGCAATGACCGAGGCGAACACCTGGGGTTGGTTGGCACCAGCTACCTTGGTCTTATTCGCTTTCTCAGCCCTTTTGTTCATTTTGCTCTACGCTGTTGAAATACGGGCTCGCAATCCACTTATTCAATTTTATTTTTTCACTAATCGGCTATTTATTACTAGCATTATTGGTACGTTTTTTGTGGCATTTTTCTATACGCTAGCCTTCTTTTTGATGCCACTTTATCTCGAAAAGATACGTTTACAAAATGAGTATCAAATAGGATTAATGCTGCTCACTACCAGTCTCACGGTAGCGCTGGTTTCCCCCTTGTCCGGAAAAGTGGTAGATAAGTATGGTGCGCAAACTCCATTGCTTATTGGTTTTGTCTTTTTTATAGCATCCGCATTATTACAGGCGAATTTTTCTGAATCGAGCTCCTTATTGGCTATTTTGATAGCTTTCACCCTTATGGGCATTGGCTGGGGGGCTATCGTTGGCCCTTCTACCGTGCTCGCTGTCAATTCTGTATCTGCTTCTGACGAGGCTATTGCTATGGGAACATCCATGACATTACATAATATGGGAGGTGCCTTTGGTCTGTCGTTAGGTCTGGTGGTATTTCAATCTCAGGAGCAAGTGCATCAGTCCTTCATCGCTGGATATCAAGGGGCAATGTGGTTGCTGGTGATTAGTTCGGCAGGAGCTCTTTGTGTTATTGGTTGGAATTTTTTTAGAAAAAAATCCCCTGGACCGGTAATTGAGAGGACCTGTTAATATTGACATCACTTATTGAGATAATTGATGCTATCTGCCCGGGTGCGGCTTCGATGTCCGGGCTTCAATAGTTTGCATTCCATTCTTATTTTGCTAGATCAATTCATAGTCAATTGATAACCATCTCGTCTTCCGCTCCTCCCTTTAGTTGTTTTATTCCGCCAATTTCTCGGACATAAATCCTAGGTTATTTTTCTTGCTACCGCAGCAAAGTCAGATTTCGTAGACCGGGCCAACGTTTTGTCCCACCGGAATTTTACAAAAAATTAGGAGGGTAGAAAATTAGCCCAACTGCGGCGTCGAGGCCTCCACCTCGGCAATGTATAAGAGCCTACTGTGGTTTTCCACAATAGAACAAAAATCGCCATCAGCGTACAGTTCCAGTCGATGCAAGCCAACTCTATTTCGTATTCGACCAATTCGACTCAATCTTGACTATTGCAGATTTAAGATTAACCTCAATAAAAAGTAATTCCCATGCAAGCCCTCCAGACGTTCAGCCAAAATTGTTCTATAACCGCTAGCCATTTAACCTATCTTAATTCCACTGTCGACCTAAAAGATAAAATTCAAAGTGAGGATTACCGCTTACGAAAACTACCAGATTTACCCGGCAACCGGCTAGCTACCTTACCGCTTCTCCCTTATGCGAATGCTGCCTATACAGAATTAATCATAGAAAGCATACGTAACGTGTTCAATACGGGAACCGCGCGGGAAAAAGGAATGGCATTTCTCAATTTAATCGAATCAATTCGTCAGATTAAGCTTGACGGAACCGAGGGCACTTATGAAGAAAAAAATATATTATTTAGACAGATAATAGAAATCGTAAAAAAACTTAATGCTGAGAAAGCTTTTACTGATCTAGATCTGAGCTTTTTAAAACTGGATGAAGTAAGTTTTAGCAACGTGGACCAACGAGGGCTTATCCTGGACTTAAGCCGAGCAAATTTCTCCAATACCGAGATAGAATTTGCAGATATGAGTAATACCATTCTATCCGGCTGTAGCTGTTTAAATACTTGCATAGATCGCATCCTTTTGATTAATACAGTACTAGATAATGCGGATCTAAGCTATGCCATTATTCGCCATGCGGATATTAGAAACGTGAACACAGACCGGATTATTATGGAAGGGGCGCATGTTGGGCAAAGTTTTCCACTTAACAATTTCAAAAATAATACGGACTCCAATAAAAAGACCCTCGCTGAATTAGTTAACCCAACAATGCAGGCTTTAATCGATCAGTATGAGCATTCTGTTGAAAGAAGAAGAGAAAAAAATGTCGAATCGTTTGATCTCCTTCCTCCCACTATCACCAAAAGCGCAAGCACTGCTTTAAGTACGGAAGAAAGTCAGTTTGCGATAGGTGACATGAGTGGCATGGATGGCACTAGCGCCAATGAAGTAAATGTTAAAAATACTTACTTACTCAATCATTTCTTTGCGAATGCTACCACCGGTAACGGTGCTCCATTCCGAAATATCACCAATGGCCCTACCGCTCCTTCAAGAAATAACACTACCACGAACCCGTTACGGATGAAGGAAAATAAAGATCACACGGATAGGGTTAGCTCAAAAAACGCCATTTTGAACAGTCAAGTTTTTGTAAAAGACAAAATTCCTACTCCCTTGCATGGACTCGAACGACGTGAGAATCAGGACAGGTGGGCAGATCATCCAGAGCAAATGAAATTACAAGAAGCTAACGAACCAGCGCTGATTAAAAAGCAAAATCGAAAAGGAAAACATAATTATAATAATTGCGTTATTAGTTAACATGCTTCTATCGGGAACTGCTCGGAGAGCTCAGCACCAAGCGCTGCGTTTGCCAAATATGGCGTTGCGCAGTGCTCGCAATCCCATGTGATCATTTTATTGCTACCAATGCGCAAATTCCGAAAATTGTGCCTGCTAGAGATTTATAGTGATCTATCGAGAAATGCAAGATTATGAGGCGCGATGCATTACTAGACCGCCTTTGATCATAATTTTCTCTACCCGATCAAAACCTGCGGTAAGAAGCGCTGATTTTTGCTCAGCGACAGTCATATAAAGTTGGTGGTCTATCATTCCACCATTGCCTGCATAGTGATCGCACACAAGATATAGTCCACCTGGCACGAGAAGCGACTTAACCTGTGCATGCAAGTCGGCGGCGTAACGTTTGTGACGCAGTTCATGAATCGCTTGAAGGGTCACCACGCAGTCAAACTTACCAAGTCCGGTGTTCCAGGTCGACGCCTTAAAATTTCGCTCAACAAATTCGGCGCGTGATGCCAGCGAACCCAACCGTTCCCAGGCAAGTGAATGCATTGAGGAAGAAAAATCGAGTAAGGTATAAGCGACAGGGTCAAGTGATTCAAGTAAAAATTGGGCCAAAAAACCTGGGCCCGATCCCAGTTCAAGCAGACGATTTACTGGCAACGACGACTCTACAATCTGCCTCATGAAACAAAAAAAGAAATCGTGACGCCACGGACGTTTGACCATTGCAGATTGCTCCCAATCTTGGGCGTCCTTTAAAAGCCGCAAATCAATTGGACTGGTAACATCATGGGGAACATTTGGTTTCGGCATAAAATCCTTCAAATAGAATCCACAACCTAATTTTTTAACAGTTGGGCGGGAATCATTCTTTTGCTAAGAACCGTTTATTTCTATGCAAGTCAACGTTATACCCAAGAGATAACTATGCAAAGCC
>JAJNBE010000110.1 GCA_021155915.1 Solimicrobium sp.
AGAGGTACTCGATTTAATACTCCAAGACTTGAAGAAGTTGAGTTAGCCAACGCTGCAGGTTTAACTCAGTAACCTAAGCGAAAACTAGCTTGACCATTTTTGGAACCGCAATCAGCATAGTCAAAAAAAATACTGACCAATTTTTTTGATTAATTCTGGAGGAAAATCGGTTTTTTCAAAATGCACTCCTTCAACGATTTGGGGTAATAACCGATATATTTCGAACGTTTGCTCTTTTATTAAACGTAAAATAGCCCGATCCGTGGATACAGCTCCCAGTAACTTCACTCCCGCTTCAAGATTAGTTCCCGACAAATTGGCATCAGTCAAGTTAGCCCCGCTCAAATCAGCTGCGTCAAGTTCGGCCCCGGCAAATTCTGCCATACTTAAGTCGGCTCCTCGCAAATCAGCTCTCGCTAGTCTGGCCCCGGAAAAGTCCGCCACACTTAAGTTGGCCCAGCGCAAATCAGCCATCGAAAGGTCCGTGCGTGCCATGAAAGCCGAGTATAAATTTGCGTGGATCAAATTCGCTCGAACCAGCTTAGCGTCAGATAAGTAAGCGTGGGATAGGTCAGCCTTACTCAAGTTATCGCCGTTTAAATCAAGGGGTTCAAGATCAAGTCGTTCAATAAAATCTCCGTGTAAGTCAAGTACACCGGAGCTATTCACTTTTTCAATTACTGGAATCACTCTGCTCATGATCGCACTGAACTGCTCACTGGAATTAGAATCACAAATTCTAACGTTAGCTAAAAACATGTTCTTAATACTAGTGGTTAACGACTCGTTTAAAAAATGTCCGCCGGGCTTGAAACCAAAGCACTCATAACTTACTAATCCGCGATAGCTGTTAACGAGCAAATTTATCATCCAAGATTCATTTAAACAGTCTTCTAAACTTGCCTTTCCTATAAAAAAATTCCAAAGCTGTTGGTGAGACAGCCTTTTTACGCATAAGACTCAATATGTTCTGAAATCCGTGGTCTGCTTTTAGGTCGGCAACTGACCTGGCGACATCTTTCCTCTCCTGTTCTGAGTGATTGATAACTCCTGAGATAAAATTTACAAAAGCTGAGGGTCGATCATTGATAGGCTTATAATTAATAGGCTGCATATAACCTTCTTCCAAAAAGTGCACTCTATGTCGCGCCGGCGTTTCGAGTGTATTTGCCTATTTTAGTGCGGTAGCTATCACAGGTTTTGATATCGCTTAATCTTCAGCGTTGCCAATGTAAGACTAAACAAAAACTGTGTTTCTCACCAGAAATGAGTCCGAAAGCTGTTTTCCAACGCAGTGATCGGTGCCTCGGTAAGCGCAATGTTTCCCTGAGCGATTTTATCTTTGAACGTCTTGAGACATTTTTTAGATTCTCCTAACTTGCGGAACCAGATCGATCAAACTCCGCTTCCAGAAAAAAATTTCTTGCTTACGCAATTCATTGCTCATTTGTGTTGCCCCTGCGCGAGAATTCGCTTGCATAAACCTTAACAACTTCTTCAGAAAATGCTATCTAGCTAATCAAAGGCGGCTTTGAGAAGAAACGAATTAGGAGAGCTATACCGGGCGTAAGATCATTTCTTGGATCAGCTATAGCGAACAATGCTGGGCTTAGTTTTGCGTTAGTCTGGATAGCGTTGAGGGTCATGGAAGCTTCTTTGTTTATTCAGGAAGAATCCCTATCTTCTATGTAGAAGGAAACTCTGATAATCTGTTATATCCCTAACTCACCATTCCCAACCTTATGAAACCCATAAAAAAATTCTTCCTAACCATTTTCCTCTTTTTTTTCGTTATCAATAGTAACGCTAATAATTCACCGGAGTCCGTTGCAAAAAAATTCTATGACTGGCGATTCAAAGCACATTTTACAGGGGTTCCAGAGGCAGCCACATTGAAAACAGCTCGTCAATTTCTAAGCCCAGAACTAATTTGTTTGCTGGATCGAGCTCGAATTTATCGTGATCGATTCACAAAAAAATTCCCAACAGATAAGCCCCCTTTTATCGAAGGAGATATGTTTACCAGCGTGTTTGAAGGAGCGAACCGTTACACACAGAAATCAGTCAAGCTAATTGGTGACAATGCGATTGTTCAACTCCGTTTTTATCATGACCAAGGTATGAAAATAGATGGGAAGGGGTGGCAAGATAGCGTTTTACTAAGACAAAAGAATAACCAGTGGCGAATTGCAGATATTAAATATGATGGTAAATTTGATTTTGGTAACAGCGGCAGTTTGCGACAAAACTTGTTAGAAGAGTTAGCAAAAGACAATCTAGAACTAGATTGGCATAGCAAAGCCCAGCTAAAATTGTGTCATTAGCTGTCAGAATTTATTTTCATCCGAGAACCGCTCCACGAAGTGGACACCTTTTGAGGAAGCAGCAGAGTGAAGAAAATCTTTGTTGCCCTGTGGAAACTACTAATAGCTGGCAATTCTCGTTAGGGATATGATAGAGGCTCGTCCACCTCATTCTTTTGATCACCATGCTGCCAAATTCTGCCACCCTTCCAGTATCCCTTACGAATAGCGCTCTAATTTTTGTACCACAATCTGTCTCAAAAGAGAAAAAGACGGATGATTCAAAAATTGAGAATTTGCAAAAGGCGTTAAACAGCGACATCGGCGAAGAGAGAGATGCTGCTTTTAACGATCTGGTTCGACTTTGTTGTAATGACACGGTAACTGATTCGGTAAGAGAGCACGCTAAACTACTTCTTTTGTCGTTTCTGGCAAAAACACAGCCGGCAGATATAGCAATCTCGCCGTTGAATGATGCGGCAGATATTGACCAATTGCTTGTCAACGCACTAAAAAACGTATGGTTACTGGAGTGCGAAAAGTTAGCTCCTGCTAAATCCGAGCCTGTTCGTGGTTCACTCCCTAATATCAACTATGTTCCTGTTTGTTCATTCAAAAATTATAAGATATTTCGTCTGGTAGAAAAATTGTTTCCCATATACTTTTACCTGAGAGATAAGATTGACCACCTGGACGATCAACTGTTCGAGGAGGCACTCGCGCTTTCTATAAATGGCAATGTGGAAGCCGCCTGGGCTGTTAACGAGGTTCTTTCCAGGTCGGACAACAAGGATATCAAAATTAAAGCAGGCTATGCACAAAGACAAATTCAAGCGGATATTGTTTCGGATATTTCTCCTCTGCGTCCGCGAAGCAAATCTTTCGTAGAATGGGCTGCCGGTGCTAAATTATCTGAAGGATTAAAATCTCGCTTATTGCTGGCTCAACAGTATCTCTCTCCCACATCGGCGGTTAAGCCGCGGGGTATTCTTCTTTTAGCGGAGATGATGGAGAAGGCTCCTCAGCAGGTAAGACGCATATTTAACGAATTAGTTCAGAATAGTAGCGATCTAGAAGTGCTGAAAATACTAAGTGAGATCTACGGTGCGGGACGTTTTGCTGAGTTGAGAGGCGATGATGTTTTTCTCGCTTCAATGAAAAAGCTTAGCGTACTTGAAGAAGAGGGGTGCTTTGGTAATTTGAAGTGTAGTGTAGTAGCAGCAAAGTTGAAACAAAAAGTGCGGGCAAGAGAAATATGGGAGGCAAAAAACCAGGACATTTGCGGGGAAGAATTTCACCCCATAGCCAAATCCCAAATGGAAGTCCTCTCCAATCCGTATTTTCGGCAAACAGAAGGTGTAGCAGAATGGGATGCTACCAAAGATAACAATTTCTTAGTTAAAGCCGTCACTGTTCTGGAGTCATTAAGTGAAAAGAATGATCACTCTGCTGTACTGGTAAAGGAGATCCTAACTTCGTGGTGCAGTAAAACAGAAGATCAGATTCTTCTGATGAAGCAACTAGGCATAGAAGCCGCGCGTAGTAGCTCCGGCTATGATCAGTATAAAAATAAGTTTGAAGCCCAAGTAAAGATTCTTAGTCAACAGGTGCGAACATTACAAGAGCAAGGAAAAAAAGAAGAAGCCGCTCGGTTGGTGTACCAGCTGATTGAGGCGGAAATAGACATTGAATTACCTTACTTATTGAAAGGGGAATGGAACCCGAATGCCGTAAAAATTTGTCAGATGTTTTCTCAGCTCTTATCAGATTGCGATGTTATGGATAACGATTGGGGGCATGAATTAGTCGCACGCTTAAATGCATTGAGTACCTTAGGCTTTAATAATGTTATAAGCGGTACAGAAGAGATACGGCGAGCTTACAAGACCAACGTGCCGGGAAGGCCCCTAGCGAATTACCAACTTGGACTCTATTTATTTGAAGCAGGAAAACAACGGCCGCAGTTTTTGAAAGAGGCAGTCGTTCATTTCCAAATTGCCGCCAGCAGCGGATATGCTCCTGCAAAGCAGCAACTCGCTAAAATTACTGAATTAATTGCAGGAGAGTTTAATGAGGCTTGGAGTTACGCTAAAAGGCATAAAGAGCGGATGTACTTGGGTAAAAAAGATTACATAAATAAGGCGATAGATCTTTACAAATGGGCCGCGGAAGCCGGGCACGTTGAGGCTAGATTCATCTATTTATCGCTCTTGATTTCAGAGAGAAATGACGTCAATGCGGAATATGAGTTGGGAAAGCTTTATTTAACAGGATCTGACACGGCTAACGGAGTAAAGGCAGAATTTCCTAAGCGCAACGTTTTGAAAGCACAGAAATTATTTCGTAGCGCGGCCAAAAAAGGTCATGCAAAAGCGATAACGCATCTAGACAAAAATGGGAAGTTAATGTTTCCTGTACTTTCCAAAGATTCGGCGCAAAATATGATGATTTTGGCGAATTTGGCTATGCGCAAACATAATGAACGCAGTGTCTTCGATTTTGGCATGACTCACTTGGACGAAGCCATTGAAAGATATGAGTTGGTGATGAAATTTTATGAGCAAACTAACGATGCCCTTGGCTCAAATATTCAAATCAAACATGCCTATTTAGAGTGTCTGGCGGCACGAGGAAATGATGAAAAAGGCGATGCAAAAGCGCAGGTAGAATTAGGGAAAATACGGCTTGATCATTTCCACCTAAGTGAGGACGCACAAAGAAATACCATAGCACTGTTAGAAAAAGCCACTACTAGCACGAACAAGGAGGTGAAATCAGAAGCACATCTCATCCTCGCGCAGTTTTATGCCAAAATCATCTCTAAAATTCTAAAGTATAGACAGCATTATTTGTTTGCGGATGTTCCAGGGGAAGTCGAATCTGAGCTCGCTGATATGAAAAGGAATGCGGTAAAGCATTACAAATACGCTGTTGACTTAGGTAACAAAGATGCCGGTGCCTTAGAAATTTCTTTTTTGAAACAATATATTGTACCTAATTCCAAGCCTCGTCTGAATGAGAACTCAACCGTCATCGTTCGATTAAAAGAAATAGCTCATAACTCAAAGCTCATAACTCAACGATGAGCACCGAAAAAAAGATAATCAGGAAGGCGGCTCTTGTTTTAGTAAAATATTATACGATTTGTAACCCACCGGTTAATTTTTTTAATACCTTTGACCCCCAGGTCGAAGCTCAAAAGTACCAAGAAATTGCGAACAAACTGGATAACGGAGTTCGGAAAAACCGAAAAATAGAGAAGGCCATCCCGGAAGGTCAACAATATACGTTTCCTGAACTTACTACGAAGATAGTTATTAAGAAGGAAAAACAGCTCACTCGCACCAACAAGGAGGCAATTCGCCTACAACAAAAAAAGGAATTGAACTACGGGAATCGGCCTTCCAAACAGGCGCTGGATTTTTATGATAAGACCTAATTCGGAAGAAGGTAAAGAGAATACTTCATCGTTATCGTATTTCAGATAACAGGTATTAGTGTCATTGCCAAGGGTCGAGGATCAAAAGTAGGTATTTTTATGGTTCCACTTGAACAAAAGGTCGTTTCATTTACATCGCTTCCTCCGTTTATTAAGGGCAGGTTATTCGATCTACGTTGGGGTTGGGATGAAAATCCCAATAAATTGTTAAACGCTTCCATTACTTTTTTCCTTTTCTTTCATTAAGTGTGTTGAGGAGCCGAAGTTTCCCGCAATTCCTGCGGGAAATGACAAACCAAATTAGCCGAGGCGTTTCCCGTTGAAGGACGTAAGCTGGGGGAGTGCTTCGGTTAAGGCTCGTACGCCTGCGTAGCCAATCCAATTATTATTAATATCCAACGACGAAAGCTGGGTGAGGCGTGTTAAAGCTTGTGCGCCTACAGCGCCAATCTCGTTTCCAGTAATATTCAACGACGAAAGCTGGGTGAGGTCGGCTAAGGCTTGTGCGCCCGCAGCGCCAATATAGTTCCCACTAATATCCAATGACGAAAGCTGGGTGAGTGGGGCTAAGGCTTGTGCGCCTGCGTCGCCAATCTTGTTTTCACTAATATCCAACGACGAAAGTTGGGCAAGCGGGGTTAAGGCTTGTGCGCCCGCAGCGCC
>JAJNBE010000111.1 GCA_021155915.1 Solimicrobium sp.
GCCGGCCAGAGGGATACCGAAATGCTTCGTTTCTTCGGGGCTAAACGCATGCTGTTGTGCCAGAACCTGGCGATCAATCTCTAAAATGGCTGTACTAGGATCATCTAACAATGATTTTACCGACGTATTTATTTGACCAAATTGTGTAATTAATTCTCGCATGTGCTTAGCGCCACCACCAGACGCCGCCTGGTAGGTCATGCTACTCACCCATTCAATCAGGTCCTGTTTAAATAAGCCACCCAAGCTCATTAACATGCACGAAACCGTACAGTTTCCGCCTATAAAATTTTTTATACCGCGAGATAAACCGGATTTAATAACTTCTAAATTCACAGGGTCTAAAATGATGACGGAATGTTCATCTAACCGTAACGTTGAAGCAGCATCTATCCAGTACCCATCCCAGCCACTGGCACGTAATTTAGGATAAGTTTCAGTCGTGTAGTCGCCGCCTTGACAGGTGATAATAATGTCACATTTTTTTAATGCAGCGATATCATCAGCATCTTGTAGGCTTGTTTCGTTTTTCGCCATTGCAGGCGCTCTATTTCCCGCATTAGATGTTGAAAAGAACACAGGTTCAATATGAGAAAAATCGTTTTCTTCCTGCATTCGATGCATTAGAACTGAGCCTACCATGCCGCGCCAACCTATTAAACCTACTAATTTCATTTTCTAACTCACTATTTTAGTTTCTCGTATTATCCCCATTGTCGTTCTTAAAAGTCCAGTTACATTAACTATTTTTAACATGTTATGTATTCTTATGTACTCTATGTACTTAACGCACTCACAACCGCGTTTCCCATTTCCACAGTTCCGACTTTCTTTGTGCCATTCGCATAAATGTCGGGTGTACGCAAGCCTTGAGATAGGACCTTTTTAACCGCGTTTTCTATTCGGTCAGCTTGTAAAGGTTTGGCTAGGCTAAAACGCAACATCATCGCTGCCGACAGAATAGTAGCTAAGGGATTAGCGAGGCCCTTACCCGCAATATCCGGCGCAGAGCCGTGAGACGGCTCGTAGAGTCCCTTGTTATTAACATCGAGTGAGGCTGAAGGTAACATGCCTATGGACCCTGTGAGCATTGCTGCTTCATCCGACAAAATATCCCCAAACATATTTCCTGTAACGATGACATCAAATTCTTTTGGCGCTTTGATTAATTGCATCGCAGCATTATCTACATACATATGCTCTAAACCTACCTCCGGGTACTCTAGATGTACTTGCCGTACGATATCTCTCCAGAATTGCGACGTTTCCAGAACATTAGCTTTATCCACACTGGTTAATCGCTTGCACCGTTTTTGTGCTGCTTGAAAAGCCACATGCGCAATGCGGCGAATTTCTGGTTCCGAGTAGCGCATGGTATCAAAACCTTCCCGTTCACCAATATATGTACCGTCGGCAGCGATACGGACTCCACGTGGTTGCCCAAAATAGATATCGCCCGTTAATTCACGGATAATTAATATATCTAATCCCGAAACAATTTCTGGTTTTAATGACGAAGCTCCAGCAAGTTCTGGATAGAGAATAGCCGGTCGTAAATTAGCAAATAGATTAAGATTTTTCCGTAAACCAAGAATAGCTTGCTCCGGTCGCAAGGACCGTTCTAACGTATCGTATTGCCAGTCGCCTACTGCACCAAACAAAATTGCGTCGGCTTTCTTCGTCAAATTCAAGGTTACTTCTGGTAAAGGATGGCCATACGCGGCATACCCAGCTCCGCCTACCGCTGCTGTCTCCATTTCAAATGGTTCCTCTAACGCATTTAATACTTTAACTGCTTGCGCGATTATTTCAGGTCCGATGCCATCGCCCGGCAAAATTGCAATTTTCATGTGTAGACTTTTATTATTAACGTTTTGGGAAGGATAAAGAAGACCACCTAGCCAGCTATGGCAAAAAAAAACGATGCAGTGCAGGCAACTAATGGTAAATATGAAACCTCTCCACAACCATAGTGAGCGAGCCAAGGCCAAGGGACGCGGACTACAGAACCGGAGTGTACTGGAGTACTTGAGGATTGCGAGCACCAGTGTGTGACCCCGAATGCCGTATTATGTTCACGTAGTTTTTGTGCAGAGGGCTCATTTCCATTTTCACCATCTAGACGCTGACCTTCTCGCACAATGGAAAAGCTCAAATACGAAATAATAATACTTTAGAAACCCATCTATAAGATTAAATCGAATTAGCTAACCAAGGCTGACTTGCTAAATGTCGTGTTTCAAATTCGCGTATTTTATCTACCGAACGTAATGTCAGAGCGATGTCGTCTAAACCATTCAACAGACAATGCTTACGAAATTCATCAATATCAAAGGTAAAATGAAGGGAATCATTTGCTGTCGAGATCGTCTGGCGCTCCAAGTCAACTTCTAATTGATAGCCCCCAGTGGCTTTCGTCTTATTCATCAGGGTATCGATAGCGGTTTCAGGCAATACAATTGCTAATATCCCATTCTTAAAACAATTATTATAGAAAATATCTGCGTAACTGGAGGCAATAATAGCGCGGAATCCAAATTGTTCGAGCGCCCAGGGAGCATGCTCGCGTGAAGAACCGCAACCAAAATTTTTACGTGTTAATAGAATGGAAGCGTTTTGGTAACGTACCTGGTTTAATATGAAATCAGGATTTATTGCCCGTTTACTGTTATCCATTCCGGGTTCACCATGATCTAGATAGCGCCATTCGTCAAATAGATTAGCGCCAAAACCAGTTCGGTGAATAGACTTCAAAAATTGTTTCGGAATAATGGCATCCGTATCAACGTTAGCACGATCTAACGGGACTACAATTCCTTTATGTACAATAAATTTGTTCACGCTACAGATTCTTCCACGATTGGTTTATCTATCTGCAGCAGATTCTACCGACTGACCGACCTTCTTCACATCTTTACCAATACCACCAATGGTGTTACATGCCGACAAAATTAAAATTGATAATAAGCATAGAGCGATTCTTTTCATATTCGTTTTTTCCTAGTTGGGTTAAAAGTTAGTTGAGTGGTTAATTGAGTAGCTCGCGCACGTCAATAAAATGTCCTGTGATACCGGCCGCCGCCGCCATCGCTGGTGATACTAAATGAGTTCGGCCGCCCTGCCCTTGTCGCCCTTCAAAATTACGATTTGATGTTGAGGCGCAGCGCTCCCCTGGTTCTAATTTGTCCGCATTCATTGCCAAGCACATAGAACAACCCGGTTCGCGCCATTCAAAACCGGCGTCTTTAAAAATTTGATCCAAACCTTCTCTCTCGGCCTGCTCTTTAACCAGGCCGGAACCCGGAACAACTAGGGCTAACTTTACGCTAGATGAGCGATACTTACCCCGTACCACTGCTGCAGCGGCGCGTAAATCTTCGATACGGGAATTAGTACAAGAACCAATAAATACTTTATCGATCTGTATATCGGTGATGGCAGTATTTGGTTCTAAGGCCATATACACTAAGGCTTTTTCGATCGCATCGCGCTTTGACGCATCTTTTTCCTGAGCGGGATCCGGAACCTTCCCATCAATCGGCACAACCATTTCCGGCGAAGTACCCCAGGTTACTTGCGGGTGGATTTCAGTAGCATTTAAGCTAACCACCCTGTCAAATTGAGCACCAAAATCAGAATGCAATGTACGCCAATAAGAAACGGCCTGATCCCACTGTAAACCAGTAGGCGAATAGGGGCGATTTTTAACATAATTAATGGTCGTTTCATCGACAGCAATCATGCCGGCTCTAGCACCAGCTTCAATTGCCATATTACATACCGTCATACGCCCTTCCATTGTTAAATTACGTATAACAGTACCCGCAAATTCAATGGAATAGCCGGTACCCCCGGCGGTGCCAATTTTGCCGATAATTGCTAGTATCAAGTCTTTAGCCGTCACTCCTGGTGACAAAACACCATCGACTTCTACCAACATCGCTTTCGACTTTTGTGTGATGAGCGTTTGCGTAGCTAATACATGCTCCACTTCAGAGGTTCCAATCCCATGTGCCAGGCATCCAAATGCACCGTGGGTTGAAGTATGGGAATCACCACAAACTACCGTCATTCCGGGCAACGTTGCTCCTTGCTCAGGGCCTATAACGTGTACGATTCCCTGGCGCTTATCGTTCATGCTAAAGTAAGTCAAGCCGTATTGTCTGGTGTTGGCATCGAGAGTTTCGACTTGCAAACGCGACGTTGGGTCATCGATTCCATTGATGCGGTTTGTTGTTGGCACATTGTGGTCAGCCACAACTAGGTTGGCCGAATTCCGCCATGGGCTCCGACCAGCAAGCCGCAACCCGTCAAAGGCCTGCGGACTAGTCACTTCATGCAATAAATGACGGTCAATATAAAGAATGGTTGTGCCATCCGATCCTGTATGAACCGCGTGCGAGTCCCACAATTTATCGTATAGCGTTTTTAGCATTATTTGGTAACTGGAGCAGATTTCAATAGAGTCGATAATTATGCCATAGTTGTTTGCACTCAGTCGAAAATCACCTCAATTAGTTAGTATTTAATGTTAAATTAAAAAGATATTTAGTGTTTCAAGACAAAAAAGGATAGCAGTTACATTCAGCCTACTATTGCAGTAGCATGAGCTGAACTGCGAATACCATATACATGAATTACGTCTTTATCCTGTCTTTATCCATCAATAGACTTAACCCGAGGAGCCAATAATACAAATTCATTATTTTTGCTACTTGCCACGAATTACTCCTATTATTTTTTCGACAGCAGGTAGAAGCTGCTGTCGAAAAAAAGGGAATAATGCGACTTATTAACAGAGCTTCAGAGCTCACTTTTTGAAAACAGTGCATAAAACACTTTATCCTTATCAACCGGGTAGAACGGTTGGTTGTTCGAAGGCTTTAGAAAGCTGGGTGCTTGAGCATGAACCGGTTCAGCTAATTTATAACTATCATAATCAAGCGTATTTAGCTTAGCGATTAGTGTCTCAACGGGCATTTTGTAGCGTCGACATCCGTCAGCAATATAACTATGAGGACTATTTTGAATATCGTATTTCCATCGTACATCTTTTAAGTTTTTGGCATTATGGATCTGTTCAAGTATTATGAAATTTTCCTTTATCTCCTGGGAATCGACAGTAACGCTATCTTTCACTTCTTCTATATGTGTGCTCCAATCTTGGCCTGTAGCGTCTCCCAAATAAGCACACATAATATGGCGGCTGTCCGGAGCAAATTCATTTAGTATTGCCCCCCGTTTAGCCTCAGATAGGCCCGCCAATAATTGTTTAAATTCTAAGGGTAATTTATTTTTGAATACATAATTATTATCTTTCACGAAAACCATAAGGTGGTGTAGCTCTATTTTTGAATCCTT
>JAJNBE010000112.1 GCA_021155915.1 Solimicrobium sp.
GACTTTCCCTACGAGGAAAGTTTCCTGAGCTCAAGGGTTTCGCAGTGCATGCACTGCGCTTGCGGAACGGACTTTCCCTACCAGGAAAGTTTGCTGAGCCCAAAGGCTTTTTGCGGGCCAAATAACTAAAAAGAAGCGCACTTACCTTCGTCCTAAGGGAAAATCTCGGTTAAATCGGCATATCGTCGCGGACGCATTAAAAGCCTTCCTAGCCCTTTTTTTTCAGCCTAAAAATGCGGAGGTTAAGAGCGCGGTTAAATGAGGCGACATCATTATTTCTGTATGGTTCAGCGTCAGCGCGACATTGCACGCTTCTTACCGTTAAATAGCTGAAGAACTCTCAAAACTAAAAGACAGTAATTAACTAACGAACATTTGAACGTGGTCTTGGATAACCACCAGCTTACCGCGTTATATACGAAAGGCTTCGTATTCGAATGGTCCGACCTCTCTACGGTACACAGCAGGAGAATTTTCACCTAAAAAAACGTTATCAAATCGATGTCCCTTGCCCATAACAATAGATGCCGGTTTACCATTTCGCTGATCAGCAGTTTTCATCACGATGTCTTCCACTTTAGTCTCTCTTTCGTGGATAACGTAAAACTGCTCTTTATCAGTTAGCTCGTCAAGAAAGTGCTTTCCTTTGATCGCGGAAGCCATTATGTTTTCTTCCTGTTCACCCATGGTTGGGTAAAGAGTTGCCGGCGTAGTGGTTCTTTGACTCATCACCGCATAGACTATAGGGCCACCTAGTTTCATAAATACTTCTCTTTCCTTGCCCACCAGTTCTTGATCATTATTAATTGCGATCGCAATTGAACGAAGTATTTCGATTTTTGGCAGAATCGAACAATTAGACGACTCATAGTTATTAAGCACTATTGCTTCAGATGGCGTAATGCCTTCCAAATAAACATGTTCGGGTTTTTGGATTAAAAAATCGCGATATATGCCCATTTGAGATTTATACATGTCTTTCCCATACATGATATTACTGGCTCTATCTTCCATTTCATGTAATTGCGGGTACAAAACAACAATCCCATTCGCCAGGTTTCCTTTCAAATATTTATAATCTAAATCAGTTGCAAAAGGATTTTGATTCGATTTATTGACGAATGCTTGCATCTCAAAGAACAAAGGAAAAACATCCAGATAATCTTTAGCCTCCTTTGAAATAAAGTCGAAACAAGCAATGCGCAAGTCAGGAAATTTCTTCATGTCCTCAACGAGGCTGAACAAACACTCTCGGAATGCAGCTAAGGTTCCTTTTTCTTCTTCATGCTTCCACATCTTTTCGCAATACTGTTGCATGATGCTGATATCCTGTTTTTTTTCATTCAATGTGTAGAGAAAGTTTTCGATCCCTGTTTTTGAAATAGAAAGTTTCTCAGACCAACTTTGGATGTTCTTCAGGCCTACCGTTTCCATTTGTGCTCCCTTTATAACGTGATGCGATTTAACTTTTCAATTGTTGATGAAACGACCTGTGGTAACTAGTTTGCTTGTAAAACCTCAAGCAGAACAGCATTTTTAAATGGGTGCAATTATCCAGGTGAAAGCTGGATATACATTGTGGAATACCTGCATAAGGACAAAATGATACGAAATCCTATGTCACTCTCCAACTGCTCATTTCTCTTCACAAGCGTTCGAAACCGGGCATAGGCTAGAATGAGCCATTCGGCTAGATTATGCCTATCGTCGAGTATATGTTCGAAAGGCATGCCAGCAGCACTAGCGGCGATCGACTCGACAAATTCTCCCCGCCTTGAAACTCATTTATATTACCGGTAATTCTCAAAGATCCTGTTTCATCAACTTAAATTCATCTAGCTTTTCGGTAAACTTGCCTGCGCGGTGTAGAAGGTCTTGTCCCGTCAGCGGTTCTCTATTTTTTGCATTCTTTAAAGCTTCGGGGTTCAAATCGAACAAAAGGGAACAAACAGTATCGTTCGTTATCTCCACCTTTAAAGGCTTAAAATAATGCTCACAACAGTAAAAAAACACTTGTTTTGGCAGATTTCTTTGTGCGAATTCAATAGCTTTTTCTCTCGGTCTGCCCGAATTGATGTCACTTTGCAATCTCTCTTCAATTAACGCAAGTTGCACAGTCCATTCTAATTTCAAACCCACCTCGCGGGTAATTTGGTTATTAATAATAGCGTCTTGAACTACTTCCGAACTAATTTCCTCATTATGATGACTGACAACTTCCTTCGCCGTGATTAGTCCATGGATTATGGCTCTTTCCCATCCTAAAGCACTCCTAAAGAGATGGAGATACGAATTTTCGCTAAAACAATAAAGTTGAGACTCTGTTAGCATTTCATTGACGATTAATCTGATCAGTAACTTCCTATATTGGATTAACGGCCCTAATCCGGCAGATTCGCCACCACCTATATATTCAGCCCCTTGACTTTCAAAAAAACGATCCACTATTTCCTCGGCAACTTTTCTTTTTTCTATCTCTATTTCGACTGTCGATATTTTGGTTTCTAATCGATGGATGGATAAAGGATTGTTGATCTTATGTAATGCTAAAAATTCCTTACCTTTTCGGGTGCAGGTGAGTAAATGATCGTGCATGCTACTGGGAAAAGCCAGAGCAATTTCCTTTGGATTCTGCGCCACTAGGTGAATAAAAGGTCGGACATGAGGTTGGAATACATCTATAAGGGATGGCAATAAACCCGGGCCTAACTCCAGATGAAAAGATCTTTTATTATGCGGCTTTAACCCTAACCGATAAAATCTATTGTTATTAACTTTATCCGTTAAAGAGACGCTGCAAATGTCCCTTGGAAGCAGATCGTCGCACATCTTCAACTGCACATCATCTGGGCAGTCTACGCTAAGTACCGTTGCATACATTCTCTCGGGTATCGCATTTGTTATTGTTTGTATTGGTAACATAATATTATTTCCTTGTAAGGATAACCCTCTGCAGGTTAAGTAATTGGCCTGCCTCAAATTCTCGTTTAACCGGCAGTTTTTTGAACGTCATTTAATTATCCCCCGATCTTCAAATGGAGGAAATAAGTGTTTTCCACATGGCTGGAAACACGTATTCTCAGCAAGGAATTTAATTATGCGAAGCAAGCGGCGCTCGGTAACTATACCAAATGTCTATCATTTAGCTTTGAGCTTACAATGACCACCCGGGCAATTTAGTGATCGCCTTAATCTCCCGAATATGCCTATCCCCGGAAACGAAAAATCAAGATTTGGGAAATGCTAGTCAGCTGACCAACTTCCAGGTGTTGGATCGGTATTGGATACGCGTGGCAAATGCCGGAATGCTAGAAGTAGGGAAATTATCCAATCTTCGAATCCTGAATTTCAGAGGCTGAATTTGCCCGTAACAAGCGTGGAGAATACCTGGATACCCGAGGTAGTGAATTAGCCAACCTTCGGACGCCCGGATCTTGGAGGTCAAAAATTAGTCCATCTTCAGACGCTTAACTTGCCTCCCTGAAAAAGTCGCTTTTTCACTTAAATTACACCACAAATACGATCGTATAAATCCAATGATCACATCCGGGATAAAGGCAAAAGAAGTCGAAAAAGCGGCAGGAGCTAAAGAACAATGTGGAGTTTATGATCGGCATTGCATAACAGAGCATTCATAGCGTCACCCTACTTTTCTTTCAGGAGCAATTGTAGTGGCCTCAAAAAAAAGCCTGCTGATTACACTTAAACTATGTCCATTTTTATGGCAAAATTTAGAATACATGAATTCAAGCCCGAGGCATGTTCATTCTTGCATAAAGGACGTTAATATGCCTGGCTGCACTCAAAATTCCGGACTGATACGCTTTTACAAGATAGGTGAGTGCCTGGGTATAATTCTGTGCAACCCCGTTACGGTTTAGGTACAACAATCCGATGTTGCGTGCCGCTGCAGGCCATCCCGCCTTATCCGCCTTATGGTACCATTCAAGTGCCATTGCAGGGTTTTGTGGAACACCGTGGCCTTGCTCGTACATCCTCGCAATTCTATTCGCCGCCGCTGGCAATCCTGCTTTATCCGATTTTCTAAAATACACAAGTGCCGTTGCATGATCTACATCAACGCCATTACCGTACTTATACATAGCTCCAATGCGATCCGCCAATAATGGACATCCATTCTCAGCCTCTGCCTTTATAAAATACATAAGTGCCATTGCAGGATTCTTCTCAACGCCCTGACCTTTAAGATACATAAATCCCAGTTCGATAGCGGCGTCTGGTATTCCAAGCTGATCTGCCTTCTCGAATTGTAGCAATGCCGTGGCGTAATCCTTCTCATCATTCATGATATGCATTAATCCAATACGAAGCGTCGCTATTAGAGATCCCATGTTTTCCGCAATCTTGTAAATTCTGAGAGTCTCCTCACTACTTTTTTCGACGCCCAAACCCATTTCATACATCAAACCAATCCCCGCCATTGCCGTAGCCGATCCCTGCGCAGCGAGCTCTTCGCAATAATTAAATAAGCGTGAAACATTGTTTTCATCTTTGACCATTAACAAAATATAGGGCATCGCCTTTTCGTTATATTTCTCCATAAAGAGCAGATAAATATCTAGCGCAGCTTCAATCTCATTTCTATTTAGAAGTGTTAAAGCCAAATCCAGCAATTGCTCATCAGAATAATTATCGTGGTAATTCATTGAAATTGGTGTTGCTGTTGCTCGGCTTAAAATAGATGTTGATTGCTTAGATATAGGTTCCATTGACTAGCTCCATGCTGTTCATAAAATGTTCTGATACGTCAACGTGACTTTAGCCAAACGCGATAATTCGGCTGTTGATACGTACCTCTGGTTTAGATCGAGAAAACAGCAAAGCTAATGAAGAATACAAGCTTAAGCGTCAACTGACTTTCTGGCTGTTTATATGTAAATTGTCCCAGATACAGGAAAGGAAAGTAATTGTGGATATCCACCTTAGTGAAATTACTCAGTCGCCCCTGCAAACGTCACTTTTTTACTTAAGCTACACCATGAATGCAATCGTATAAATTCAATGATCGCATCTGAAAGAAGAAGAAACCAAAAAACACCAGGCGCTCAAGAATGATGCAGAGGTTATGACCAGCACCGCATAATATAGACCTCTGCATAACCATAGCAAGCGAGTTAAAGTCAAGGCACGGAGCGCAGCACCCGTAATGTACTTGAGTTGTATTAGCTGTATTAGCTCAAACTTAATCTGACCCACAACCTATAAAAACTGGTAACTGTCAGACCAAGTTTGAGCTAATACAAATTAAGACATAGTTTAAGGTGAGGTTATGCCTCACAACATTATCAGTTGAATTCAAAGCATAAGCAGCAATAGTTGGCGGGCAACCTGTAAATCGG
>JAJNBE010000113.1 GCA_021155915.1 Solimicrobium sp.
GTGCAAAACTAACTTTTCTAAGGCAATTAGTTCACTCTTTAAAATATCTGCTAAAAATGGCAGAGAAAAATCATCTGGGTCATCTAAAAATGGATGGAAAGATAAATCAAGCTCCAACACTTTGAGATTAGAGTTTTTTTCGAGCGCCTTAATTAACGTTTTAATAGTGTCATCGGGGGGATAAAATCTCTTAACCTTTAATATTTTAAGCGTTTTGTTTTCCTGTAATTCTTTTGCCCATTCTAGAGCTCTTTTTTCAGTAGGCTTCCCAGATAAATCGACTATTTTTTTAGACTGTACGGTGGGGAGGGAAGATAAAAAATTCCTGAAATAGAAATCATGGGCTCCCTCAGTTGGAAATAAGCTTGAAGCTGCCGTTTTGCCGTCAGCCGATCTTTTTTTATTAGAAACAACCCCTTGTTGAAAGTCAGCACCAGTAAGCGCGCTTCTTTCCTCATCCCGGTAGCTATGCAATGCAATGATGTCGCCAGTATGTTCACGTACCAAACTGCTGTGAGTATCTTCTGAATCAATTTTTGGTCTCTTATGCTCTCCTTCCCCAGAAGACTGATTGGTTTCCCGAACCCTTTTGCAATTACCAGATTGCTCGGGCTCTACTGCCGAGTTATCGGCCAAATCGTCAGTAAAGATAGCATCACGTTGATTGCCATCAGTCTGGTGCGTATTTTCGTTACCGCCATCAGAATTTTTCTGAGGTGAAAAGCTATTTGATCTATTTGATACTCTATCCATGGGTGTGTTTGCACAAACGGCGCTAAAGTTCCACAGAATCAGTAAATTGGCCGTTTTTTAAGGCCAACCGATACTTTACATCTCCCGACCATCAGATCGTCGCATACAGCGCGTTTTGAAAGGTCAATTTCCCTGCCCATCTTGCTAAAAAAGGTAGCCTCGTTCAAAGCGCCGGCGATCTCTCTGATAGCCAACAGGCTCTTTCGATTTGCAGTCGGTCGTTTGGTATAGAATGCCCGCCCACATTTTTTCATTTCGCGAGAGATCCCCATGCCCAGAATGAATATTCTCAATGCCATGGAGCAAGAGGATTTTGAATCCCCGCCAGTGTTCGATGACCCTGAGCGTCTGAACTTCTTCTTCGCTCCCTTGATGTTTAACGATGCGATGGAGACCATGCGAACAGCGACCAATAAGGTGTGCTTTATCGTGACAGCGGGTTACTTCAAGGCGCGCCGCAAATTTTTTGCACGTCAGTTCCACCTTGAAGACATCGAATTTGTTGCCAAACAAATCGGCGTGAATCCCAACGAAATCATGCTCAAAGGCTACAGCAAAGTAACCTACCTCCGGCATCAGCGTTTAATTCTACGTTACTTCGGTTGCAGCGCTTTCGATGCAATAGCAAAAACGTTTGCCACCAACGAAATTGCGATGATGGTGCGCGTTCAATTCCGACCAAAGCTGGTTCTGCTGGAAACTGTCGAACTGCTGACCAGCAAAAAAATTGCACTCCCCAGTTACGCCATTCTCGCCGGATTGATCGTTGCGGCAATCCATTCTTATCAGCGAGAACTGGGACAAATTATCGATGCAGGCCTTATCGAAACACAACGCGACAAGCTCAATGCGCTTTTGGAAAAAGACGCAAGAACCGAAGCCGATGAAAACCGTCGTTACTCGCTCACCTTGCTGAAGAAACCGTTTCAATCTACCCAGCCATCGAAGATCAAAGTCAATTTGAACGACCTGCAAACCTTGATGACATTTTATCTGGACTTGAAGCCAGTCGTCGATAAATTGAACTTGAGTTGCGAGTACATCCGTTACTATGCATACTCGGTGATCAAGGCCAGAATACCGCAAGTCTCTCGCCGCGCGGCAGAAGATCGCTACCTGCATTTGATCGCGTTCATCGTCTATCAAACCTTCAAGCTACACGACACCATGATAGATACGTTGTTGAGTGTTGTTCAATCCGCAGTCAACGTCGCCGAAAAGGAGCATAAAGAATCTTACTACCAAGAACGCGAACAACGCGAGCAAAAATTCTTCACGCTCGCAGATCGACTTGGGCAAAGTATCCTCGACACCGTATCGGCGATCAAACGCATTATTACTGATGACGAATTGACCGATAGCCAGAAGGTGACGGCCATCGACATAATCCTAAATTCCTCTGTTGACCTCATTCAAGTTTAATTTTCCTCAATTTTCGAAGCGATAAATTTCAGGACCGCCTACAAAGTAGGTTGCCTTATTCTTAAGACCCGCTTGTACATTGGCCACTAGCCCTTTGACATGGCTTGTTGCGGCATGTGTCATGGTGAGCAAGAGCTTTTTTTGACCGGCATGTTGCGTTAATTTTCCGACGGCAGCCAGTAACAAAGGACGAGAGCTAATTGCTTCTAAACGCGCCTTTGGATGAGCCAGTCTGCAATACCAACTCCACCAGTTGTACACCAGTGCAACAGTCTGTGCAGTGAGGTTGCAACGTTCGATATCTTGCGTACAGAATCCGCCCCAGCCCCATTGATTTTTGAGCTCATCAAAGCCGTTTTCACAGTCAGCTCTGTCACGATACAGTTGCCCCATCGCGGCGGTGTTGTAGTGGGAATTAGTCACTAATACGGCATATTCATACAACTTAACCGTCTCATTATGGTCGATAAATGCAAGGCAATGTTGAGTCACTTTGTTGCCGGTATGGAGCTGACTTTTTTTGCCACGTCCACGGCTTTTTGTTTCCACCAACAGTTCACCCTTAATTTGACGACGCAGGACGATGACGCGCCTTGACTGGCTCCATCCCATCAGTTGCAGCTGGTCTTCCCGTGCTTGCCAACCTTGACCAACATTACACCATGCGTCACGCCCCCAGTGCTTTTGCACCAGCTTTTTTACATTCACACTTTGCTTAAGTTTGAACAGGTAAGGCTGGTCGATTTCTTCCAATTCCTTCATCAGCGTTTCGTTACCAAAAGCGCAGTCTGCGCGTACTAATTTGGGGCGTTGGTGTGGCAACAAACGTTCTAATATCGCCATCAGTCCGGGTAGACTGTGTTTGGCACTATTCGATTTCCCATTTTGTAATTCCGCACCTAATACCAGGCGCAAAGCACTAATCTAATAGGTGTGAGTGGTATGACTTGGGCGGCCTGGCTTTTTCGGGTTGTAGCCAATTTCTGCGCCACTTTGTTTGCCATACAACGGCTTTACTGTCGGGTCGCAATCGAGTATCCATGCTGTATCAAATGCATTCTGAACGCTATCAAACAATGCATCCTGCATCCATCTCTGCGCCCGTTCAACTTGTGAGCGTTGCACAACAGCTTGTATCTCGTCATGCTTGCTATCAGGTGACGGCGCAATCGCTTTTAAAGCACGGCGGAGCGCCTCATCACTGATTATCTTTTCCATCCCAAGAATCTCAGGCGCAACGCCATCACCTCGCAAGCCAGCGATATGTGCGTAACGACAATGACCATCTAAAACAGAGAGCATCCACGTCCCCAATACATCCCGACATGTTGATGCGTTGCCGCTGCTGTAATCCAGAGGACAAGCTTCTACCCAACGCTCAAATACACCGGCTACTTCCAAAAATTCAGCGAAAAACACCAGTTGCCCCATCGTCGTCGCTTTAGCCGACTTATCCCAATGCACTTGCATGCGACCTGCTTTTGTCACAACACACATCGCCTCTTGGGAAGTTGCCATCTCCGATTTCAATGACGAGTCAACCGCTTTGACTATCGCTTTTTCTGCTGATTTTTGCTGCGCTTTACGTTCACCCATTTGGTGTCTCCAGTAATCAGTCGCTAACCCTTGTCACTGCTTAGCTTGGCATGTTTTTTGGAAGGGAACAGAGACCCATTTGGTGTCTCCAGTAATCAGTCGCTAACCCTTGTCACTGCTTAGCTTGGCATGTTTTTTGGAAGGGAACAGAGGAATTTAGGTTTATTCATTTAAAATTACCGATTTTTGTCGAGAAAACCGTAGCTAGAAGAACATTCAGAGGGCGCCACTTCGCGCGGTGCTCAGGTCTAGGAACCTAACGGAACACGTTCACCGGAATAATGGCACCACTTAAGCAACCCTGAAAAATCTAGCGCATAATGCACATTTAGACTAATTAATAATGAAAAGAGAACTGTCATGGATTCCGCGAGTTCCCAACACCAAGTACGTAAGCTGGTAGGAGAAATTACCAGCTTAGCTACTTCCGATGGCGCGGGAGTTAAATTACTGCGAAGTTTAGGCAGCAGCCATCAAGCACGGCACGATCCATTTTTAATGTTGGACGAATTTTCTTCGAATAATCCCGGCGATTATATTGCCGGTTTCCCGCCCCATCCGCACCGTGGTTTTGATACTGTAACGTACCTTTTAGATGGAAACATGCGCCATGAAGACCATATGGGGAATGTAGGGCACATCAAAAGCGGCGGTGTGCAATGGATGACAGCCGGACGCGGGGTTATCCATTCAGAAATGCCTGAGCAAGTGGATGGGCGCTTGCGCGGATTTCAACTTTGGATTAACTTGCCCGCGCAGGAAAAGATGAAACCCGCAGAATATCGCGATATTCAACCTGAACAAATCCCGGTACTAACGACTGTCGCGGGCGGGATTGTTAAAATTATTGCTGGCACTACGACAGTAGAAGGCAAAACTGCCACGGGTCCTATTCATGGCGTTTCAACAGATCCTATTTACTTAGATGTGCAGTTACCGGCTCAGTGTGATATTAGCTTCATCGTGCCGGAACCGCATCATGCTTTTGTTTACGTTTTTGAGGGACAAGTAAAAATTGACAATAAGTTGGTGAATAATCACAGCGTCGGAATTTTGTCGGAAGGTGGCAAAATTGAAGTGCATAGTTTAAATGAGAAAGCACGCTTGCTGGTTTTGGCGGGAAAACCGATCGGTGAACCTATAGTCCAACATGGTCCTTTTGTAATGAATACGCGTGCGGAAGTCGAACAAGCTGTGCGTGATTATCAACAAGGCACGTTGACTAATTAGGCTTTATACTCTCCAGGGCTGTGCTATCAAAAATAGTTAACAGAACCGCTTTGTATTTATCCAATCACTTAACTATAAGGAATATAAAATGCTACGACCGTTGACAATGGGCTCTCCAGTCTATAAAAAAGAGAACTTGCCACCTGTGACTAACTTTCCCGTCCTTCCCGAAAAAATAATGAATGGCAAGGTGCTGCAGCCAGCACAGTCGGAAGAGCTAGAGCAAAGCCTTGCAGCGACAAATCAGATTGAGGTGGCCAAACTCATATTTAAAGACGACGACCTGTAAGTACTTTTAAAATATAAGCGCTCCTTTGCGACAGATCACAGTTGTTCGTTGCCTCACCGAATGAAGCCCATGAACATTGGGGCGCTCTCCTCCATCCCCCATGTGGGAAGTGGCGTGAATACAACTAGATAATATTGCCACGATTTGCAGAATTACTGAGATTTCATCGTACGCTATAGGACAGGATGCATTAATAATTTCACAGGATTCTGGCTACCCGTGCAGAGTAATATAGTCGCCGATTCCAATCAAAAAATTTCTAATTCCTACAAAAGGGACGTCGGGGAAATCATGCTCGGAGTTTCATCAGCAATTGAAGCATGGCTAACCCACGGTGCGAGACTTTATTTTTTTCAGACGGCAATAACTCTGCAGCGGTTTTTCCCAGCTCAGGCAACCAAAAGTGAGGATCATAGCCGAACCCATTTGAACCCCGCGGCTCAGTGCAAATTTCCCCATCCCAACGTCCATCCGCAATTATCGGCTGAGGATCTTCCGCATGCCTGACCAATACACAAACACTATAGTAATAAGCTGTTTTATCCTCACAATCTGATAAAGCAGAAACCAATTTTTGGTTATTACGCTCATCGGATCTGGGTTCGCCCGCAAAGCGCGCAGATTGAACACCGGGCGCGCCATAGAGCGCATTAACGCACAGCCCCGAATCATCCGCTAAGGCAGGTAGTCCGGTACACCGTGCAGCGTGGCGAGCTTTGGTCAACGCGTTTTCAACGAAGGTGATAAATGGTTCTTCGGCTTCGGTCACGCCAAATTCATTTTGCGTATGCAATTCAATACCGAGTGGCGTTAATATGTTACTCAACTCCTTGAACTTACCGAGGTTTCCCGATGCTAAAATTAAGTTTTTCATAAATGAAATTTCTAAAAAGCAAATCTGGTCAAGAATAGGCCCTCAAGCTGCAATCAGACTCTTTTGATTCCCTGGCCATCCACCGAATTTTCATGAAAAACTCCCAGAACTCGCTTTTGCAACGCAATCAAGTCTGCAATACCATCACGTGCTAGATCTAACAGTTGGTTCATTGCCTCGCGATCAAACGCGTCGCCTTCGGCCGTTCCCTGTAATTCAATGTATTTACCATTTTCCGTCATCACCACATTCATATCGGTATCACATCCTGAATCTTCCAGATAATCTAAATCCAACACCGGAACACCCTGAAAAATACCGACAGAAATTGCTGCAACAAATTGTCGCAATGGAATAGTGAGAATTTTCTCTTGTTTGAGTAATACCGAAAACGCATCGTACGCCGCCACCATCGAACCGGTAATAGCTGCTGTACGCGTACCACCGTCGGCTTGAATAACATCACAGTCCAGATGCAATGTACGTTCACCAAACGCAGTCAAATCAAATGCGCTGCGCAATGACCGACCAATTAGCCGCTGAATTTCTTGTGTACGCCCACTTTGCTTTCCTTTGGCCGCTTCCCTATCCATACGGGTGTTAGTTGATCGCGGCAGCATACCGTATTCAGCCGTGAGCCAGCCTTGCCCACGGCCCTTCAAAAACCCTGGCACTTTATCTTCTATGCTGGCCGTACAAATCACTTTGGTATCGCCACACTCAATCAATACTGAACCTTCAGCATGTTTGGTGAAATGACGTGTGATAACCGCTGGACGCAACATGTTAGCGCTACGCTTATTAAGGCGTTGAAAATCCATTATTTTTTCCTGTTAAAAGAATTTAGAATGCGGTACAAAGTATACTTATTCGTGGAATTTGATCAAAACAACATATTGAGGTAATCCTTGAACATTTTTAGCATGACTGGGTACGCGGTCACCAGCCTCGACTGTGAAGCCGGCAGCATGAGCATTGAAATTAAAAGCGTTAATTCACGTTTTCTGGATGTGCAATTTCGAATACAGGACGAATTTCGTGCTTTTGAACCCCTGTTCAGAGAAGCGATGATAGCACGTGTAGCCAGAGGAAAAGTGGAATGCCGCTTTAGTTTTGTACGTAAAGAACTGCAGCAATCCAGCAAAGCAATGAACCCTCACGTGTTAAATCAATTAGCCTTGTTTCAAGAAAATCTGCATAACCAGTTCCCCGACAGCGCTACACTATCGATACATGAAATTTTGCGTTGGCCCGGTGTGATTGAGGAAAATACCGCCTGCAATAACAGTACCGATAACTTTTCCAGCCCTGTAATGGAGTGCATGCTAAGTACGCTAGACGCGTTCGTTGACAGTCGGGAACGAGAAGGTCGTGCATTGCAGACAATATTAACTAATAAGGTTAGTAATATGGAAGCAATTGTTGAGGGCATCAAGCCAATTGTTCCACAACTGCTTTCTCAATTACAGCAAAAATCGGTAACTCGCTTGCAAGAAGCATTGGATTTAACCAGTAACTCTAGTTTGCCGACCATATCGCGCGAAGAAGTATTGGACCGGATTCGTCAAGAAGTAGCCTTGTATGCAATTCGCGTCGATATTGCAGAAGAATTGGAGCGCCTCTCAGGGCATCTAGCAGAAACTCGACATATTCTGCAAAAAGGCGGACCCGTTGGAAAAAGGCTGGATTTTATGATGCAAGAACTCAATCGTGAAGCCAACACGTTAGGTTCGAAAGCCGCTCTAAAAGAATTAGCGGATGCCGCAATGGAATTAAAGCTATTAATAGAACAGATGCGGGAACAGGTACAAAATTTAGAATAACTTTATACGCGTTGCTATTAAAGCGTTTAGATTATCACTTCGTGTTATGTCTGCGATTTTAGGCACGCCGCTCCACGTAGATTAAACAAGTCAATCGTTATCCGCACCTGCAAATAGCTTAGATTCCAATGAGAATAGATCACTACCCAAGGAAAACCATGCAAGAATCAACACCACACGGAGGTAGCCTATTTATGGTTGCCGCTCCCTCAGGAGCCGGGAAATCAACTTTAGTTAAAGCCCTGTTAGTTAAAGAGCCAGAAATACGATTGTCCATTTCGTACACAACGCGCGCACCGCGGCCGGGAGAAACCGACGGGCAACATTATCATTTCACTACTAAATCTGATTTTTTTGATCGCAAGAACAACAACGAGTTTTTAGAATGCGCAGAAGTACATGGAAATTATTATGGAACATCGCGAATTTTGATTGATCAATATATGCAGGCCGGCACAGATATGCTGTTAGAAATTGATTGGCAGGGCGCGCAACAAATAAAAGCACAATTTCCACAGGCAGTGGGTATTTTCATATTACCGCCCTCTATCGATGCATTAGAAAAAAGGTTGAAAAAGCGTGGACAAGACAGTGAGCAAGTCATAACAAGACGATTATTGGCTGCCGGCGGGGAAATTGCACACGTTCCCGAGTTCGAATATGTTATTATCAATGACGAGTTTGACGTCGCGTTATCTGAATTGGCTGCCATTGTAAGAGCGAGTCGATGCCGCCTCAACCAACAATCGGCAAAAAACGCTGAACTATTTGCTCAATTTGGAATTCATTCGAATTTAGTGGCGAACCTTAAAAACTAAAATTGAATTTTTTATTCGAGAAGACCGAACTGAATTAATTGCAAAAACATTTTTAACATTATTTTTACAATCCGCAAGAATAAGGAAATTGCTATGGCTCGTATTACCATTGAAGACGCATTAAAAAGTATACCAAATCGCTTTCAACTCACTTTATGTGCAACTTATCGTGCGCGCCAATTATTACAAGGGCACGCACCCAAGATAGACTCAAAAGATAAGCCAACCGTAATCGCATTACGTGAAATAGCACAAGGAAAAGTTGGCATAGAAATGCTAAAAAAAGTACCGCTTTAAAATATCATAGCAAAATAAGCTGTAGGGGCCATTG
>JAJNBE010000048.1 GCA_021155915.1 Solimicrobium sp.
CTCTAATCGATACCGTAAATAAAAAAACAGCCTTTTTGAAGCAAGTTAAAGCAGAATTAAAATTAGACAACGTGACGGTTTATACCGGTCGGGTAGAGCAATTAGAGGTGAATGAGCTGTTTGACATAATAACTTCCCGAGCCTTTTCAGAGTTGTCTAATTTCGTAAACTGGGCGGGACATTTATTAGCGCCGGAAGGGCATATGATCGCTCTAAAAGGACAAATGCCAACCGAGGAGATCGCACGTCTTCCCTCAAATTGGAAAATAAACAAAGTACAAACAATAAATGTTCCTGAATTAAATGCGCAGCGACATTTGCTATGGCTAACGGAGAGCTCTGCACAACCGTAATCAGCACACCAGACAACGTGCATGGAACATCGCAAGGAATTGACGAAATAGGGAAGTAACCACGCAACGCCGTGTTTCTTCCTGTCCAGTATAGGGCCACTGTCTTTAATATGAGATTTAGTTTATAAATGATACCGATTTTAAAAGCACATCAAGACAAAATACATGGCTAAAATTTTCTGTATAGCAAATCAAAAAGGTGGTGTAGGTAAAACTACAACAACCGTTAATTTAGCAGCAAGCTTGGCGAAAATTAAGCAGCGTGTCTTACTGGTAGATCTTGATCCACAGGGAAACGCTACCATGGGTTGTGGAATTAATAAGTCGCAGATGAAGGTTACTATTTATCAAGTGCTGCTGGGATTATTTGATGTTAAAAACGTACGTCAAAAAGCCGCCTGCGGTAGTTTTGATGTGTTGCCCGCTAATCGGGAGCTCGCCGGCGCAGAAGTGGAAATGGTTAAGTTGCGTAATCGAGAAAATCGTTTGCGTTTAGCATTGACTAAAGTAACGGATGATTACGACTTTATCTTAATCGATTGTCCACCAGCATTATCTATGTTGACTTTAAACGGATTATGTTCAGCCCACGGCGTAATAATTCCCATGCAATGCGAATATTTCGCCTTAGAAGGACTATCCGATCTTGTGAATACGATTAAAAAAGTTCATGCGAATTTGAACCGTGATCTTGAAGTGATCGGTCTCTTGCGTGTAATGTTTGATCCACGCATCACACTTGCTCAGCAAGTATCGGAGCAATTAGAGCGCCATTTTGGAGATAAAGTCTTCAAAACTCTCATTCCACGCAATGTACGATTAGCAGAAGCGCCATCTTATGGAATGCCAGGAGTTAGTTTTGACCCGTCCTCAAAAGGAGCACTTGCATATGCTGCATTTGCTTCCGAAATGGTTGATCGGATAAAAAAATAAAATTTATAGTGAATGTAAAAAATGTCCGGACAGACAGCTGTTGAACTAAGGGCAGCGATAGCGAAAACGAGTTATTCTAAAGAGAAGAGTGTCATGGCTACAAAAAAATCCAAAGGTTTAGGTCGCGGGCTTGATGCATTATTAGGCGGAGCTGCAGATTTTGCTGAAGCAGTACCTAATCTAACCGGCTTTCCAAGTGTCCTGCCGACACACGTTCTACAGGCAGGCAAATACCAACCACGTACTAGCATAGACGAAGGCTCGCTGGCAGAATTGGCTGCCTCAATTAAAGCGCAAGGGGTCATGCAACCGATTTTAGTGCGACCTATTAATTTGCAAAATGATGACGTTAAGCTCGACAAGAAACTGGACACTAAATTCGACTACAAGTTCGAAATTAGATATGAAATCATCGCAGGTGAACGCCGTTTTAGAGCATCCCAGTTAGCCGGATTAAAAGAAATTCCCGTATTAGTAAAAGATGTGGATGATCAGGCTGCCGCGGCGATGGCACTGATTGAGAACATTCAGCGCGAAGATTTAAATCCACTCGAAGAAGCGCAAGGATTACAACGGCTAATCAATGACTTTAACTTCACCCATGAGCAAACCGCTCTCGCAGTGGGACGTTCGCGGAGCGCAGTTTCTAATCTATTGCGATTGCTAAATTTAGCCGGTCCGGTGCAAACGATGTTGATGGCGGGTGATATCGACATGGGACATGCCCGAGCATTATTGGTTGTTGAGGCGGCAACACAAATTCAACTAGCTAATCGAATAGTGGCAAAGCGTTTATCGGTGCGTGAGACAGAAAAATTGGTTGCTACGACTAATCAGGAAACAAAGCAAACACCCCAAATAAAACGTGAAAAGTCGCGCGATATTCAGCGGCTCGAAGAAGAATTATCGGATTTATTGGCAACGCAAGTTCAATTGAAAATAGCTGTAAAAGGACGCGGACAACTAGTCATTGATTTCGAAAATCTGGACGTGTTAGATGGCATTTTGGCAAAACTAAGAGCTTGCTAAGAGCTGGCTAAGAGCTGGCTAAAAGATTGTTAAGAGCTTAAATTCCTGCCCCAGGAGGGTGATGCAAATTAACTTTTCCCATAAATAATAGTCGACTTTAATCGTAAAAATTAAGCTAAAAGTTTGACGTTCACTAATGCAAGCACGTATAATCTTGCGGTTTTGGACGGGCGGTTTATTGCAATAGCTCGAAGAAGATTTTTCCCTCATTTGAAACAAGGCGGAAAATGAATTATTTGATGTTATGGGTGTGGAAGCAGGTTTCATCGTTCATTTTTAGCACGATTAATTCGTAATAAAACCGGTAACAAGACTGCAAAACCATATAATAGCCGGCACAAATCGGGACCTGCGCCTGGTACTCAAGATAAAAAATGCTTGGGCGGAATCGAAAGGAGTCGGATGGCACGCATAATAATGCTGCAGTTCTGTGTCGCATTAATTGTTGCGATAATTGCCACGTTGATTGGTGGCCAGGTGGCAGGAATTTCAGCGTTATCAGGCGGGTTATGTTATGCGCTACCGAATGGATTATTCGCAGTGCGTTTATATGCGTGCACCAGAAAACCGGGGGGCGCAAATCCAGCCACTTTTTTCATTGGCGAATTTTTAAAAATATTGACGGTCATCGCTCTGCTAACAGCGGTGGTCTTGTTGTATCGCGAATTGCATTGGCTCTCATTTTTAGTCGGCTTTACTGCGGTACTAAAGAGTTATTTTATTTTATTGATTAGAAGCTAACACTATGAGTAACCCTGAGAATATTTCCCAAAGCGTCACTGAGCATGCGCCCACCGCCTCTGAATATATTGTTCACCATTTAGGGCATTTTTCCAGCCAACCTCAAACTTTTATTGTCGATATGTCGGTCATCAATATAGACACGATATTTTGGTCAATTCTTGCCGGCGTGGTAGGTTGCGGATTGTTGTATTTTGCCGCGCGTCGCGCCACAGCTGGGGTTCCCGGTCGCTTTCAGTCTGCAATAGAAATGCTGGTAGAAATGGTGGAGGAACAGTCAAAAAATATGATTCATGGCAATCGATCTTTCATTGCTCCCTTAGCGTTGACCATCTTTGTGTGGGTCGCATTAATGAATTCCCTCGATTTTTTACCTGTAGATTTGTTTTCGCAATTATTTCACTTTCTTGGTATCGATTCCGTTATCAGGCATCATCGCGTGGTTCCGACTGCCGATTTAAACGGAACTATAGGCATATCACTGGGTGTATTTGCGTTAATGCTTTATTACAATTTGAAGATCAAAGGTTTAGGCGGATTTCTGCATGAAATAGTTGCGGCTCCTTTTGGTATATGGTTGGCACCGTTTAACATCTTACTTAATGCAATTGAATATGTCGCGAAAACGGTATCCCTGGGAATGCGGCTATTTGGAAACATGTTTGCTGGCGAGCTTATCTTTTTATTGATCGCACTGCTGGGCGCCACAATGACGACGTATGGCATTATCGGGCAAATATTAGCCGGTTCGGTTTGGGCAATTTTCCACATTCTTATTGTGTTCTTGCAAGCCTTTATTTTTATGATGCTAACTTTGATCTATTTGGGCCAAGCCCATGAAGGTCATTGATCAGAATCATCAGAAGCGGCCCGAGGATCGAATATTCATATCTTTTTCGGTTAATGTGTTTTTTTGTTTTTATTTTTGTCTTTCAACTTTTATAAGGAACTGTCATGACTGACCTGTCTTTCGTAGCACTAGCTTGTGGTTTGATTATTGGTTTAGGCGCTATTGGTGCTTGTATTGGTATTGCTTTAATGGGTGGTAAATACCTAGAAGCATCTGCTCGTCAACCGGAATTAATGAATCAGCTCCAAACAAAAATGTTTTTGTTAGCAGGTTTGATCGATGCAGCATTCTTAATTGGTGTCGGTATCGCGATGATGTTTGCTTTTGCTAATCCATTCAAATAAAGATACTCCTTTGCCGCAAACTAAACTGCGGATAGAACGATACGAAAAGGAATTATTATGAATCTGAATTCAACATTTATTGTTCAGTTTGTGGTTTTCTTCATCTTGGCTGGTTTTACCATGCGTTTCATTTGGCCCCCCATGATGAAGGCGCTCGATGAGCGCGCACAAAAAATAGCAGATGGTTTAGCCGCGGCAGAGCGCAGCAAAATAGAATCTAAAGAAGCTGAAAAGCGTGTGCAAATCGAATTGGCAAGTGCACGCGAAACTGGGCAAAAGCGCATTTCTGATGCTGAAAAACGCGCTCAGTCGATAATAGATGAAGCTAAGCACACCGCTGCGGAAGAAGGTGCGCGTATTTTGGCTAATGCGCGCTTAGATGCAGAACAACTAATAACAAAAGCGCGGGATCATTTGCGTGGAGAGGTGGCGTTCTTGGCTGTTAAGGGTGCAGAGCAAATTTTAAAACGCGAAATCGGCGTATCAGCTCATGCTGATTTGTTGAGTCAACTAAAAGCAGAGCTGTAATCATGGCAGAAATCGCAACAATTGCCCGGCCTTACGCTGAAGCATTATTCCGTGTCGCTAAATCGGCTAAGTCCGCTAAAGTGGATGGCCCGACGACCACTAACTTGGCTGCATGGACAGAACTGCTCAGTGTAATGTCACAAGTGGCGCAACATGCCGATATAAAACGATTGGTGCAAAACCCCAAGGTTTCCGCAGCAATGGTTGCCGATACGTTTATCGCAGTTTTAAAGTTACCGCCTCAGCAAGCCATAAGCGAGGAGGCTAAAAATTTCATTCACACTTTAGCTAACTATCAGAGGCTGCTTTTGTTGCCAGACATTAAGGCCCAATTCGACGTTTTGAAAAATGCTTGGGAAGGCGCTGCCGACGCTAATATTAGCAGCGCTTTTACATTAACGGAGTCGCAGGTTTCTGACCTCCGAACCACTTTGGAAAATAAATTTGGTCGCAAGCTTAATCCGAGTATTACGGTCGATCCCTCTTTAATTGGGGGAGTTCGCGTCGTGGTTGGTGATGAAGTGTTGGATACCACCGTGCGCGCTAAACTGCAAAAGATGCAGCTAGCACTCACTGCTTAAAACTCATTGTTTAAAGCCCTCGCCTATTTCTCTTTATGTGAAATAAAACAGCAGCTCAAGTTTATAAATATTAGGAATCAATATGCCACTCAACCCATCAGAAATCAGCGAGTTGATCAAAAGCCGAATTGAAGGCCTGACTAACATCGCAGAAATTCATAACGAAGGTACGGTTATTTCCGTTACCGACGGCATTTGCCGCGTGTACGGATTATCCAACGCAATGCAAGGTGAAATGCTGGAATTCCCTGGTAACACTTTTGGTTTAGCGTTGAACTTAGAGCGAGATTCCGTCGGCGTTGTTATCTTGGGCGATTACGAACACATCTCGGAAGGCGACACGGTCAAATGTACCGGTCGTATTTTGGAAGTGCCTATTGGCCCTGAGCTATGTGGTCGCGTGGTAAACGCATTGGGTCAGCCTATTGATGGGAAAGGCCCCATCAATGCAAAACTGACAGCGCCAATTGAAAAAATCGCGCCCGGCGTTATAGCGCGTCAATCCGTTTCTGAGCCTCTACAAACAGGCCTGAAATCGATCGATTCCATGGTTCCGATTGGTCGTGGGCAGCGTGAATTAATTATCGGCGATCGTCAAACTGGTAAATCGGCCGTAGCAATCGATGCCGTAATTAATCAAAAAGGCCAAAACGTAACTTGTATTTATGTCGCGATTGGACAAAAAGCATCGTCCATCAAGAACGTAGTTCGCTCACTAGAAGCTCACGGCGCAATGGAATACACGATCGTGGTTGCCGCGTCAGCTTCTGAATCGGCGGCTATGCAGTACGTCTCGGCCTATTCAGGTTGCGCAATGGGTGAATACTTCCGCGACCGCGGCCAAGATGCATTAATTATTTATGATGACCTTTCCAAGCAAGCGGTGGCCTACCGTCAGGTTTCTTTATTGTTACGCCGTCCCCCAGGACGGGAAGCTTATCCCGGCGACGTGTTCTATCTGCACTCTCGTTTGTTAGAGCGTGCCGCACGAGTGAACCCGGCATATGTTGAAAAATTCACTAACGGTGAAGTCAAAGGTAAAACAGGGTCGCTAACTGCGCTGCCGATAATTGAAACCCAAGCCGGTGACGTCTCCGCTTTCGTTCCCACCAACGTTATTTCAATTACGGATGGTCAAATATTTCTTGAAACCTCCTTATTTAATGCGGGTGTTCGTCCTGCGATTAATGCGGGTATTTCTGTATCACGTGTGGGGGGGGCTGCGCAAACCAAAGTCATTAAAAATCTGTCTGGAGGTATTCGCACCGATTTGGCGCAGTATCGTGAATTAGCCGCATTTGCTCAGTTCGCCTCGGACCTGGATGAGGCTACGCGTAAGCAATTGGATCGTGGGGCGCGTGTTACTGAATTATTAAAGCAAGCGCAATATTCACCTTTATCTATATCGTTAATGGCCGTTACCTTGTTTTCCGTGAACAAAGGGTATCTAGATGATGTGCCAGTTAAGCAGGTTCTGGCATTTGAAGCAGGGGTACACGATTTCATGAAAACGCAACACGCTGCCCTTTTGCAAAAGATTGAAGAAACAAGTCAGCTCGATAAAGATGGGGAAGCGCTCTTATCAACAGCAATTGCTGATTTTAAAAAATCGGGTGCTTATTAATTTAGCGGCAATCTAGGCTATGAACGAGTATTATAAAAAGGGAGCTTAAATGGCTGTCGGTAAAGAAATACGGGGCAAGATCAAAAGCGTAGAAAATACGAAAAAGATCACGAAAGCAATGGAAATGGTCGCGGCATCAAAAATGCGAAAGGCGCAAGATCGAATGCGCGCGGCTCGCCCGTATAGTGAAAAAATTCGTATTATTACAGCGAACTTGTCCCAGGCAAACCAAGAATACAAGCATCCTTTTTTGGTTACTCAAAGTCAGTCTAAAGCCGTAGGAATAATTGTTGTAACGACAGACAAAGGCCTGTGCGGTGGCATGAACACTAACGTATTGCGTTTGGTGACCAATAAGTTACGTGAAGTGGAAGGGCATGGATGCAAAATTCAAGCGGTTGCTATCGGTAATAAGGGACTGGGTTTCCTTAATCGAATCGGTGCCAAGGTGCCTGCACATGTGGTCCACCTTGGAGACACACCGCACCTTGAAAAATTGATTGGCCCGGTAAAGGTGCTGTTGGATGCCTACCAGGAAGGACAATTAGATGCCGTATACTTATGCTATACCAAATTCATTAACACAATGAAGCAAGAACCAACGGTAGAGCAGCTGCTGCCACTCACTGCAGACAGGCTAACATTAAAGCCAAGCGAGCAGGCGTGGGACTATTTATATGAGCCAGATCCTCAGTCGGTCATTGATGAATTGTTAGTGCGTTACGTGGAAGCATTAATTTTCCAAAGTGTGGCAGAAAATATGGCGTCGGAACAATCGGCCAGAATGGTAGCAATGAAGTCTGCAACGGATAATGCGGGTAATGTGATTAACGAATTAAAGTTGATTTATAACAAAACTCGGCAGGCCGCGATTACTAAAGAGCTTTCTGAAATTGTGGCGGGTGCCGCAGCAGTATAACGATCCTCGGAGAGCCAGGCAGGTTTAAGTCAGATTAGCGCTTCATCAGCCCGCTCTCTCTCAGCAAGACAAAAAAATTTAAAATTTAACGTTACGGTTGAATTCAAACTTATATAAAAGGAAAGAACATGGCTGATGGCAAAATCGTTCAGTGTATCGGAGCTGTTGTAGACGTCGAATTTCCACGCAATGCAATGCCTAAGGTATACGATGCTTTAAAAATGAAGGGCTCTGAGCTAACTTTAGAAGTGCAGCAGCAGTTGGGTGACGGTATAGTCCGCACTATCGCTTTAGGTACGTCCGATGGCTTGCGTCGGGGAATGATGATTCAAAACACCGGCAATCCAATTATGGTACCTACAGGAACGGCGACGCTGGGTCGTATCATGGACGTTTTAGGTAGCCCAATTGATGAGGCCGGCCCGGTCACTACTAATACGCACGCGCCGATTCACCGCAGAGCACCTGCTTACGACGAACTTTCCCCATCTCAAGATTTGCTAGAGACAGGTATTAAAGTGATTGACTTGGTTTGCCCGTTTGCTAAAGGCGGGAAAGTAGGCTTGTTTGGTGGTGCTGGTGTGGGTAAGACCGTGAACATGATGGAACTCATCAATAACATCGCTAAAGAGCATGCCGGTTTATCGGTATTTGCCGGAGTAGGTGAGCGTACGCGCGAAGGGAATGACTTTTATCACGAGATGAAAGATTCTAACGTGCTAGATAAAGTCGCGATGGTTTATGGTCAGATGAACGAACCTCCAGGTAACCGCCTGCGCGTGGCATTAACCGGTCTGACTATTGCTGAAGGATTCCGCGATGAAGGCAAAGATGTGCTGTTCTTTGTCGATAACATTTACCGTTATACCTTGGCGGGTACAGAAGTGTCTGCCTTGCTGGGTCGTATGCCTTCCGCAGTGGGTTACCAACCGACGTTGGCCGAAGAAATGGGTAAACTGCAAGAGCGTATCACATCTACTAAGACGGGTTCGATCACATCAATTCAAGCGGTTTATGTTCCCGCGGATGACTTAACTGATCCCTCACCAGCGACTACTTTTGCTCACTTAGATTCCACCGTTGTTCTATCTCGTGATATTGCTTCATTGGGTATTTATCCAGCCGTTGACCCTTTGGATTCGACTTCACGTCAGTTAGACCCGCAAGTTGTCGGACAAGAGCATTATGAAACAGCGCGCGCTGTACAGGGCACATTGCAAAGGTATAAAGAGTTGCGTGACATTATCGCCATTTTGGGTATGGATGAATTAGCGCCAGAGGATAAATTAATCGTTTCCCGTGCACGAAAAATGCAGCGTTTCTTATCACAACCTTTCCATGTTGCGGAAGTATTTACCGGTTCCCCGGGTAAATATGTGTCATTGAAAGATACCATCAGAGGCTTCAAAATGATTGATTCTGGTGAGCTAGACCACTTACCAGAACAAGCGTTTTATATGGTGGGTACTATCGAGGAAGCGATCGAAAAAGCGAAGAAAATGGCATCGTAATAGTTGAGTATTGAACCGAAACCAACCGTTTTCATATCGTCTCGGTTCAAATCTTATTTTCATCGTTTTGATTGTTTTTTAAGGCTCTAACATGGCACACACAATTCAAGTTGACGTGGTATCTGCAGAAGAATCTATCTTCTCAGGCGTGGCCGAGTTTGTCGTCCTACCTGGCGAAACTGGTGAGTTAGGAATCTATCCGCAACATGCTCCATTGATCACGCGCATCAAACCAGGTTCGGTTCGTATAAAAGTTCCCGGAAAAATAGAAGATGTTTTAGTTTTCGTTGCAGGTGGAATACTAGAAGTGCAACCTAAAGCAGTAATTGTTTTAGCCGATTCGGCAATTCGCGGCAAAGATCTTGACGAAGCTAAAGCAATCGAAGCCAAGAAAAGAGCGGAAGATGCATTAGTAAATCGTGAAGCAGATATTGACTTTGCCCAAGCACAAGCAGAGTTAGCGAGCGCGATAGCTCAGTTGGCGGCCATTCAGCAATTGCGTAGAAAAAAATAATTTCTATTAAGATTTGCGATTTAAAAAAAGCAGCTTCGGCTGCTTTTTTTATATCTGTTGCGAAGCGATATTGAAACGTGAGGCGTCGGAACAACCATTGCAAGCCTGCCAAAGTCAAAGTGCACGAAGCTCAGCAACCGGAGAGTAATCGAGTCTATACGGACTGGGAGAGCCGCGCTATGCCGTACGTGGCTCGTGCAGTAGCCTGTGCAAAGATCAACTAAATGTAGATTGGAGCATCGCCCGATAAGATAGTCAAAATATTCGCGGTTATGCAGTGACGAAGAATATTTTGACTATGAGGAGGAGAGGGTACATATTCGAAACTTTAAGTGGCTTTCTAGATACTTCTGTACGATCTACTGCGCGCGTCCAATACGGGGTGGCGCGTTGCTCGAACTCCTCATGCACTCAAGTACATTCGGGTTGCTGCGTTCCGTGCGCTTTGTCTTTCACTTACTACGGTTGTGTGCAGAGGTCTCTTCTATTGCATCGGAAACTTTTTAAACGACAATGTTGGGAAATGCAGAATTTGATGATATTATACTAATAAATAACTAAGCAGCATACATTCGTGTCACAATAATTCCTCTGTTCTATCTCGGTACCTATAAGTCCTCTGTTCTATCTCGGTACCTATAAGTCCCAACTTAGCATGAGATATTAAGAGTAAAAAGGCTGACATAGACGGTAGCGAACATTCGAAAAAACCTTATTGATGGTATTTTTTGTATTCAACCTTGAAATCTTTTCTCTGGTAGTCGTAGCACATAAAAAACTGTTCACTCTACAGATTAATTCTTAGCTTAAAGCGCATTTCCGGCCCATACAATCACAATCAATCCGCCATTGAAAATGATATTTTGTGGTGGGTACAACATAAGAAAGCACCTTAACCATGCTAGTGATCTCCGGTAATAATGAAGCGTTCTATCCGCCCGAAGTAAACGATAATTTATCTGAGTTGTCGTTCAGCGCGCACGATCTGTGTAGCGCCTTAAAAAATGGCAATACGCAAGCGATTAAAAACTATGCTGAATCACTTCGACAGGTGAAGAGCAAGGCACCCATAAATTTGATCGAATTGCTCGCCGCAGAAGATGATGAGGGCATACCAGGATTGTATTTTGCGTTAAAAAATGGTCACGCAGACGCTATTAAAGCTTGGGGTGAATTATTTCAAGGAATTATGCCGCAACTTTCCCCAGATAAACTCAGCCATTTGGTTACCTTACTAGCTGCAAAAAATGCGGGTGGTATATCCGGATTGTATTTGGCGTTAAATAGTGGTCATGCTGAGGTCGTTAAAGCTTGGGGCGAAGTATTTCATGAAGTAGCGCAGCGGCTTACCTCGGACGCGCTCAGCCAATTGATCACATTGTTAGCGGCCGAAGACCCTCGTGGCATTTCTGGATTACATTTTGCATTAGAAAAAGGCCACACAGAGGCGGTTAAAGCGTGGGGCGAGTTATTGCAACGCTTAGTAATTTTACTTCCCACCAATGAGCATAGTCGACTAATTTCGTTGCTTGCTGCGAAAGACGTTCATGGAATACCCGGACTGTATCTCGCCTTGGAAAATGGTCATACCGATGCCATCCAAGCGTGGTGTGATCTGCTTCAGAATATAGTACTCTTACTTCCTACCGACGCGCACAGTCAGCTACTCGCTTTGCTTGCTGCAAAAGATAACCGTGGCATGCCGGGATTATCTTTTGCACTGCTGAACGGGCATGCCGATAGTATTAAAGTTTGGGGCGGATTACTTAAAAACATAGTGCCGCTGCTCTCCCCCGATAAAAGCCTAATGGCGCCCCTCTCTTCAGGCTACAGCACTCAGCTGATTGACTTGCTTGCAGCAAAAGATGCTAATGGCATACCAGGACTGTACTTTGCGTTACAAAATGGCCATGCAGACGCTATTAAAGCGTGGGGCCAATTACTTCAGTGCATCATCCCGCAGCTTCCTGAAAATACATTCGGTCAACTAACGGAATTGCTGGCTGCAAAAAATCATCGTGGTGTACCGGGATTATATTCTGCATTACAGCATGACCATTCAGACGCCGTCAAAGCATGGGGCGACATACTTCAACGCATAGTCTCGCTGATTCCTACTAGTGGGCGCAGTCAACTGAGTGCATTACTTGCTGCAAAAGATGATGATGGCATATCGGGATTATGTCTTGCGTTACACGAAGGCAATGCATCCGCCATTAAAGCGTGGGGCGAAGTACTGCAAGACTTAGTGCCGCTGCTTCCTGCCAATGAGATCAGTGCGCTGCTTATGGCAAAAAATGACCGTGGCATTCCAGCACTGCATTTTGCGCTGCAAAACGGTCATGCTGATGCCGTTAAGATTTGGGGCGAATTATTAAGAGGTATAGCGCAGTATCTTCCAACCGATAACCTCAGTCAGCTGATAAAGTTGGTTGCGGCAAATGACACTCGTAGTATCCCGGGCTTCCATTATGCATTAGCAAATGGTCACGTGGACGCCATCAGGGCTTGGGGCGAATTACTGCAGGGCATTGTGCCATTACTTACAGCCGCTGGGCTCAATCAGCTGGTTTCGTTGCTTGCTGTAGCGGATTATCGTGGCACGCCCGGTTTGTATCTTGCGCTGCAAGGAGGTCATACAGAAGCCGTTAAGTCTTATGGCAAACTGCTCCAGTATATATTTCAACAGCTTCCCAAAACGGAACGCATCACCTTCTTTGAGGTATTTGGCATACTGAAAGAAAAAGTATCAAATAGCGAACTAGGAATATCGGATACGTTGGCACTCGGGTCCAACGACGGCGGTGGCCTCGACAAAGTGTTACTTCAAACAATTTCTACTTGGCAGGTCAGCGCTCGCCAGAGAATGGATCAACCACAAAAAGTCTTCCGCATGCCAGGAATCAACGTGGAAAAGCTTAACAGCGCGGCGCTTTTGCTCAAAAAGAAAGACTATGAAAATGCTTTTAAAATTTATGCCGCGCTAATGAAAGAAGGCAGTAAGGAGGCGATATTTCAACTGGGCCTGATGCATTTGAATGGTCTGCATGTTACACGGGATGAAAATAAAGCGATCGAGCTTTTCCAGCTTGCACACAACGCAGAACACACTAAAGCAGCGAATACCATTGCTGAGCATTATGTTAAAAAAGGTAACACATTTATCCCTCGTGCAAAACAATGGTATCAGAATGCCCTGAAAGTATGTGCCCCTTCTGATGTAGCAAACATTTACCTCAAGTTGGGCAAGCTTTGCATGACCGAAAAATATGATCTGGCCCAACATACTGAAGCAGTTGAGCACTTTACTGCGGCCCTGCCGGGAAATCGTCAGGAAGCGGCATTAATGCTGGCTCGAACGCATCTGAACGCGTTTGAGCACCATAAAAAACAGCCGTCGCTTGATGAAGCAAGGAAGTGGTATCGTCAAGCGGCCGATTCTATAGAGAATCCGGATCACCCGGGTTACGCGGAAGCCCCCTTTCAGCTAGCAAAAACGTATATCGACAACCCCGGACATTTTGGATTATCAACGGAAGAAAAAAATGAGATTGTCACACAGTTGAAAAGAGCGCATGAACGAGGGCATCTTAAAGCTGCATTTGCCCTTGCCCGCTGGCATGAAACGCGTTTTGTGTGGCCTCACGAGAAGGCAGAAAACAGTCGCCTAATGAAAGAATGGTACAAGATTGCCAGCAGCTAAAACGATGTAACCCCTTCGTTTGCCGGTTCTCGATTAGAATAAACTTGAAGCCGTAATCCTGCTCTATGTAAGCATATGTGCACGGGTGATATGATGCAGCACTGTTGCGCACGTGGAAGTTGTTTAAATAGTTAAGGCTAACCTCGAAATGTCGTTCCCGTGGAGTTTCTAATCGTTACCCATAGCTTCTAATGCAGAGGAAAATCGTTAAATCATCATCCTCGAGTGCTTTTATATGGGATCCAGCAGTTTTCTTTAAACACTGCTACAACGCTTACTTCCTCTGAAGTTGTTTGGGTGGGGCTTAACAATAATACCGGATCCCCGATAAAAATATCCGGCAACGGCGTATCACACAATAAAAGAAGTCATTAGAAAATCTGATTTTCGGACAGAATATACACAAAAGTTAAGCTAAAACGTTACAAAGAATAAGGGCGAATAATGCGTACAATTGCACAACCGTGGATGTGGGGCGCGTTCTTAGCGTTTGTAGTCGCTATGTTAGCGGTGGATATTCTCGCTTGCGGCGGAAATAAAGCAAGAAAAATGAGCGCGAAGCAGGCGGCATATTGGTCCTTGGCTTGGGTAATTTTGGCCCTATTGTTTTCCTTAGGAATGTGGCGATACCTGACGGAAGTGTCCGGGACTGCTATTGCACAACAGAAAACGATGGAATTTTTGACAGGCTATGTAATTGAAAAATCACTGTCTATTGATAATATCTTTATGTTTTTGCTAATTTTTAGGCATTTTTCCGTACCTGCAGATTATCAACGTAAAGTATTGCTTTATGGTGTATTAGGCGCCATTGTAATGCGCATTATCATGATTTTAGCGGGCGTATTAATTGTAGAAAAATTTGATTGGGTGCTTTACGTGTTCGGCGCATTCCTAATTTTCACGGGAATCAAAATGCTCATGTTGTCCGACGAAGAGCCCGACTTGAATGCCAATTTTATAGTGCGTTATTCAAAAAAAATCTTACCATTCACGGAGTCATATAAAGGAGAAAGATTTAGCGTGATCGAAAACGGTAAACGGTTTTTTACCCCCCTATTGTTAGTATTAATCCTGATAGAAGCCACTGACGTTGTATTCGCAATTGATTCGATCCCCGCAATTTTTGCAATAACTACCGATCCGTTCATTGTATTTACCTCCAATATCTTCGCCATTATGGGTCTGCGTGCACTCTATTTTTTACTGGCAGACATGGCCGAGCGCTTCCACTTTTTAAAGTATGGCCTGGCACTTGTATTGATGTTTGTGGGCGGAAAAATGTTAATCGCAGACTGGTGGCATGTGCCGACCTGGTTATCACTATCAGTAATAGGCGCAGTTGTGTTAGGTTCCATTATCGTTAGCTTGTTAGCAACAAAAACTGTGAATCTAGAAAAATACGAATGAAATGTGGTTGGGAATACGTTAGTACGTTAGAAGGAAGGAGTTATTAGAATATCTACATTGTAGGGTATCTACATTGAACATTTTTAATGCTAGTAAGGGTAAACACCCATAGCTTATGTAGCGTGTTTTTTTTATAATACCGCTTCCTTGAAACAGTGCTGGACAAACAGATTATTGCCTTAATGATAATTTTCAACTTACAGTAGAGTTGGGCGTTTTCGTTTCTTCCGTTGATCTCAACCTCTTGAGTTATTTTTTCTCAATTTATTTGAAAACATAAAGCCAAAACCGAGCCCTATTTGATTTTAAGCATTTAACTGAAGGGAAATGTTATGCAACATATAAACACGCAATTTACCAAACCGGTCCCAGGGGTGGAGCTATCCGACGCTACTTCTCTGAATACTCTGCAAAGACTGTTAACAAGTGCCTCTGGTGATGGAAATGTAGGCAGTGTTCAAACTATTGAAGAAGTAATCGAATCGGCCGGTAAGTTCAATCATTCGCCTGCGAGTGAAAGAGCTGCAGCCTTACTACCATTTGGTCTTGGTTATCTATGGCTTATTGCTCGGGGAATATATCAGAGTTATAACGGCGGGAAAAAAGTACAAGATGCGCCCAGGATCCTGTATTCAATATTATTTAGCAATGTCGACAAACAAGAAGAGAAGGAAACTATTAGCGTAGGTTCTTTTGTTATTCAGGACTTGAACGACCGTGTAAAGGTGAGCGGCCAAATCGGTAAACCTTTTTATCTTCCGGGTTCAATTAAGGAAATTAGAGAGAATTTAAAAAGAAGTATTGAAGCGGCCCCAGATGATTCATCGATGCCAGATTTAATACGGAATTGGAGAATTCTACTGAACGACCCTAGTTTGCTGAAAGATGCTCTAAATACCAGTGATGGAGATCTCAGAGACTCTATGGGCCCTGATGAGGCGCAACATCCGCCCTCGGTATTTAATGCTTTCGACAGTAGCGGTATAGGGAGAAATAACGAAATTTCGCAAAGAAATAATGCCCATGAGGAGCGGGCTGAAATTACAGATAGCGCTCTGCAATATACGGGGAATGAAATAAGCGAATATGGCTCGCACGAAGAGTATGAGAAAGGGCAACAAACTCAAGCATTGCTTCTGTTAGAGCAGTTAAGTCGTAGCAACGTTATAGAACAAAAAGTGCAATCCAAAATGGAACCCACGGCGCCCTCTGATATTTCTGAGAGTGCCTCAGCAAGCTCGCTCTCTGCCGCTTTAACAAGTACCGAAGAAAGAAAGGAACTTGAACATTTAGTGGAGAATGTGGAACCAGAATGGAGAGTCAACAGTACTTTAATCCCGATTTAATCGTTTTTCGTTATTGCCCACACCACAGCGGATTGGCGCTTTTTTCGGTTTCTTTTAAAGAATGAATAGAGATTGAACGGCCCCAATCAAATATAATTAGTTAGCTTAAATAGGAGAATTACATTATGACTCTTCAAATATCTTCATCAACAAGTGAAAAAACACTGGCAAGATTATTTTCAAAAAAAGACAATGATAAAAATGATATGCCCAATTTGATGACGGCAGTTAAAGAAGGCTACCAAAACTCATGGGGCAGCTTGTTTTTAGTGGTGGTAACTTTGCCCTTAGGTGGCCCATTTTTAAGAAAATTTATCCAATATTTTAATGTAAAGAATAAAGAAGACGATGCCATTCGGGTTATGGGAGCAGTGTTGCGTATGCCAGGCGATGTGGGGACCATTCAGGTAGGTGATTATGATATCGTTATAGGCGCCGAAAGGACCGAAATAACAGATAGGAATCCCGGCAAGGGCAGCCCGACGATGACAATTGAACGGCCAATCACAGACATACGAGAAGATTTTGAGAATTTCATTGTGGCGGCGGCTAAATCCAGATCGGCTTCGCCTGAAATAATGAGGTTAGATGCGCTACTTGAAGCAAAGAGAGACGCTAAAGAACAGCTAAGAGTGGCAGTAGAAAATGCAAAAGCTGAAATGACACAACAGACCAAAACCGAAATTGCAACAATCATTGAAGTTGCGAAATTTGAAGCCGAAAAAAATGTGCAACAAGAAATAGGCATCCTAGGCAAATTGCAAGAAGAGGCGCGGCAGTTACGAGAAAATTTGGAACACGAAAAAGAAGCGGTGATAAAGCTTCAAACCCAGTTAAAAGAAGCCATTGCGGCTGATAACACTAAATTTGAAGAACAATTAGACCAAAAAATAGCTACAGGCATTGAACTCGGGCTTGAACAAAAAACGCAACGTACAAATGAAGAGTTATCTAAATTACAGCCCGAGACGGAACAATTAAAACTCGACGTAAGTAAGCTTCGGCAACAGATCGTCGAGATAATAAGAGACCACCAAAATTCATTGGATTTCAAGCTAGGTGAACATGAAAAACAGATTACGACGATAGCAGAAAAGCTGGAAAATCAAATGAATCTAAACCAAAAGTTAGAGGAACTTGAAAACGAGATCATAGCGATAACAGAAAATCTTCAAAATCAAACGAGCCAAAGGCTAGCTGAACTGAAAAAAGAGATTACAGAGATAACAGAAGAGCAGCACAACGAAACGTACAAAAAGTTATGGGAGCTGGAAAAAGCGCTCACAACGGTATCGGAAGGCGTGCAAAATGGCAACGACGGGATGGAACAATTAATAGCAGAAGGCTTTGAAACTGAAAAAACCAAACTTAAACAAGAGATAAAAGCATTTGCTCAAGAGATGACCTCAGCCCTGAAAAAGGAAACAGACAGGGCGCTTGATACTATTACCCGGAATGTTGTTAATTTAAGCCAAACACGGACGAACAGGGGCCGATCGAATTCTGAACCACCGTCTCCTTTAAAAGAAACGGGCGCTCACCCAAGCTTGGGCGCTAATAAGATGGACGAGGCAAAAGCTAGAGCGTTTAGCGAGGAGGTTAATCAGGTGAGATTATTCCCGTCATACGCTATATACGAGACAGCTATTACCCCCAAGAAAAAAGCTAGATTAGACAAATTGAAGCAAGATTTGACTATCAAACCTTTTTCTCCCAAAGAGCTTCAAAAGAATTTTGGTAAGTTAATGGACGGAACGATTCATGACGAGAGCGAGGAAGAGGCAGAGCAACCTAACATCTCAGATAATCTTTTGAAGATGGCAGGTTACGGCACTCCTGTGGCAGAGAAAGTCAGAAAAGTAGTAGATGATGAGCTGAAAATTGACTGCTAGAGAGAGTAAATATTTTTCCTCAACCGGTCATTAGCAGCCACCTACTCTTTCTTAAAGGAGTATGAAGACCGATCGTGCGCAAAATAATAGTAGTTTTATGTTCTCAAAAGAACATAAAACTACTAACAACGCACAATGCGCAGTATTGGTACCAACGCGATTATGTAGAGGGATTAAAACGCATCCATCGGCTTCTTGATCCCTTTTTCCTCAGTTCAGCTGTTTCTTCACTTCCGCCACCTTAAGGCCGGCTCCAGAATTTCCGAGGCGCTTAAGATGCGCTAACGCACCGAATAAAGCACATTTTTTATCTCGAATTTTTGAGAAAGTTTATTTGGTGACTGAAAGTCCGAAATGTTAGATTTGTCCTAAATTAACCTCAAATCGCTATGTGCGAGGCGACAGTGCCTGCAGTAATTGTTCTCGAAAAAACGGTGAATGCGTTGTTTAGGGCAATGGGCACTCGGCTTGGCTAAAACATATTCCCCTACCGCAAACCAGATCTTTATTTGACATTTTTTTATTCGCTAACAGGAGAAAATCTGTTGGTCGATTGTAGAGACTCTGTACATAGCCGTAGCGAGCGAGCCAAAGACAAGGCGCACGGAGCGCAGGAACGGGAATATACTTGAGTATATGAGGATTGCCGGCACCCCGTAACGCCGTATTTGGCTCGCGCAGATCGTGCAGAAGTCTCTTGTAGTGGAATAGGCAGAGAAACCTAGGCTAAACGGCGCCAAAAAACTAAAAAAATTATCGAAGAATAGGCTGCAGAGTTAAGCTATCTTATAGGCAGGGCACCATTCAGCTATAGACCGGAAAGAATGTTATCACTTTGCCAAAGCAAGAAATTGAAACCTTTATTCAAATTTGACGCCATTTAATTTATCGACATGACAAACCTCCCCGCATTTACTTCTGCTCACTCCACTATATGCGCAATCGAAATTCAATTACGCGACATAATGGGGCGCCGCATTCTTGTGCTAGACGGCGCAATGGGTACGATGATTCAACAATATAAGTTAACCGAAAGTGATTATCGTGGCGAGAGATTTAAAAATTTCGCAAGTACTGATCCGGGTCGCGAGCTATTCGTTAAAGGAAATAACGAATTATTGACACTTACGCAGCCGCACATCATTGCCGCCATCCATGAAAAATATTTAACGGCTGGTTCCGATTTAATTGAAACCAACACTTTCGGTGCGACAACGATTGCGCAAGAAGATTATTGTATGGCACATCTGGCTTACGAGATGAATGTAACCGCCGCTAAAATCGCGCGGGCTGCTTGCGATAAATTTAGTACTCCAGAAAAGCCTCGCTTTGTAGTGGGTGCATTAGGTCCCACACCAAAAACTGCATCTATTTCTCCCGATGTTAATGACCCCGCCTCCCGCAATGTAACCTTTGATCAGCTAGTCGACGCATATTCGGAACAAACCCGGGGTTTAGTAGAAGGTGGGGCCGATTTGTTGTTGGTGGAAACGATTTTTGATACGTTAAATTGTAAAGCGGCTTTATTTGCCATTTCCAGCTTTTTCGAGGCGAGTGGTAAACGTTTGCCGGTGATGATTTCGGGCACGGTCACCGATGCCTCAGGTCGTATTTTATCTGGCCAGACCGTTCCTGCATTTTGGAATTCGGTGCGTCATATCGAGCCACTCACTATTGGATTAAATTGTGCGCTGGGCGCAACGTTAATGCGGCAGTATGCGGAAGAGTTATCCAATATTGCGGACACGTTCGTGTGTATTTATCCCAATGCCGGCTTGCCTAATCCGATGAGTGACACCGGTTTTGATGAAACACCGGCAGTCACCTCCAATTTATTACGTGAGTTTGCGGAGAGTGGTTTTCTGAACATTGCGGGAGGTTGTTGTGGTACGACGCCCGAGCATATTCAAGCAATTGCTGAACAAGTAAAAAATGTTGCACCCCGTAAAATTCCTTCTGTACCGAATGTGCTGCGTTTGGCAGGTTTAGAGCCGTTTGTAATTGATGACAATTCCTTATTCGTAAACGTCGGCGAGCGCACCAATGTAACTGGTTCCAAAGCCTTTGCCCGGCTAATATTGAATGAGCAATACGATGAAGCGTTAGTGGTGGCTCGTCAGCAAGTGGAAAACGGGGCGCAGATTATTGACATTAATATGGATGAAGCGATGTTGGATTCAGTCGCCGCCATGACGCGTTTTTTAAACTTGATTGCCTCCGAACCCGACATCGCA
>JAJNBE010000114.1 GCA_021155915.1 Solimicrobium sp.
AGTTTCTTGCCTAAAGGATGTTCCGGATATAGAGCGCATCACTACTCGCATTGCGCTCGCATCTGCCCGTCCCCGCGATTTAGCTGGTTTACGTAAGGGGTTGCATCAGTTACCTTTCCTCAGAACCAGTATAGAAAAATTTGCTTCGACCGCCCCTTTGCTTGCAGAATTGCTTTTGGCACTAGACACTCCGGACAAATGCCAACATCTCCTGAATATCGCTGTCATGGAGGAACCTGCCACGATGGTGCGAGACGGCGGAGTTATCGCAGCTGGCTTTGACGCGGAATTGGATGAGCTACGTGGATTATCGGAAAATGCCGGACAGTTTTTAATAGATCTTGAAACACGAGAACGAATCGCCACTGGCATCGCTAACTTACGCGTTGAGTACAATCGTGTGCATGGTTTTTATATTGAGGTAACTAACGGCCAAACCGATAAAGTTCCCGAACATTACCGTCGTCGGCAAACGTTAAAAAATGCGGAACGCTACATCACGCCAGAACTGAAAGCCTTTGAAGACAAAGCGCTATCCGCTCAGGAACGGGCATTACACCGTGAAAAACAATTGTATGAGCAACTATTACAGCAATTACAGCCACACATTGTGGCGCTGCAAACTATTTCTAATGGCTTAGCACAATTAGACTGTTTAGTTGCTTTGGCAGAACACGCCGTGCGTCATCGATGGTGCGCACCACAGTTAGTTACCGGGCCAGTTTTGGAGATTCAACAAGGACGACATCCGGTAGTGGAAAATCAGATTGAGAAGTTCATCGCCAATGATTGTGCGTTAAATTTCGATCAGAAAATGTTACTAATAACCGGTCCCAACATGGGCGGGAAATCCACTTATATGCGCCAGGTAGCATTGATTACTTTATTGGCTTACGTAGGTAGTTTTGTCCCCGCAAACAAAGCCACCATTGGTCCGATCGACCGCATATTCACCCGGATAGGCGCGGCGGATGATTTGGCCGGAGGACGCTCAACGTTTATGGTGGAGATGACCGAATCCGCAGCCATTTTGAACGCAGCAACAGACCAGTCTTTAGTATTAATGGACGAAGTAGGACGCGGGACTTCCACCTTTGACGGCTTAGCATTAGCTTGGGCAATTGCAAAATATTTGATCACTCAAACCAACAGTTATACACTTTTTGCGACGCATTATTTTGAATTGACCCAATTGCCCGAGAATCATTCCACAGCAAAGAATGTACATTTGTCCGCAGTGGAGCACAAAGAAACCATTGTATTTTTACATGCAGTGCAGCAAGGGCCGGCGTCACAGAGCTATGGTTTACAAGTTGCACAATTAGCCGGAATCCCTAATCAGGTCATCCGCGCGGCACGTAAGCACTTAGCGGAATTAGAAGCGCACTCTATGCAAAACTCACCGCAATTGGATTTGTTCTCACCGGTTGCTGCCGCAATTGAAAATGTAACATGTCCGGCACAGGAAGCACTTAAAGAGATCGACCCTGATACATTAAGCCCGCGTGAAGCTTTGGATATATTATATCGACTTAAGAAAATGTTATGACGCGATAATTTAGAACGCAGTTATACCGCATTCTTCCATTAATCCTTTATTCAATCCAGCACGCGCGCGGTCCGAACGGCACCGCGCTGGCCCTACCTATTCCATTAGCGAGACCTCTGCGCAATCTACTACAGGAGCAAAATACGGTGTTCAGGGTTACACACCCGTGCTCGTAATCCTCGTGTACTTTAGTACATTCCGGTTGCTGCGCTCGGTGCGCCTTGTCTTTGGCTCGCTCGCTAAGGTTGTGTGCAGAGGTCTCTTAGCCTGCGATCAACAAGCTATTAACTCTCGTTTGATAGGCTGGGCTACCGCTTTACCCAACCTAGCGATTCAGCTCATCGACCTCAGGAATCTTTACCCGATTTTTATATTAGCCCTTAGCTCAAGAACGCCAACTCAAAATTCATTACTTCGCATTCATTAATGCCACGGTGGTATCCAACATGCGATTAGAGAAGCCCCATTCGTTGTCATACCACGAAGAAACTTTTACCAGGTTACCCGATACTTTGGTAAGCGTGGCATCAAATGTCGATGAAGCCGGGTTATGGTTAAAATCGACTGAGACCAGCGGAGCGACGTTGTAATCCAAAATACCCTTTAATAGCCCCTCTGATGCGTTTTTCATGATGTGATTTACTTCATCCACTGTGGTTGGGCGTTTGGAAATAAAAGACAAATCGACAATAGATACGTTAATGGTGGGAACACGGATAGCATAGCCGTCTAACTTGCCGTTAAGTTCTGGCAATACCAAACCTACTGCAGCGGCGGCACCGGTTTTGGCCGGGATCATCGACTGGGTCGCTGAACGGGCCCGCCGTAAATCTTCATGCATAACATCCGTCAATACTTGGTCGTTAGTGTACGCATGTATGGTTGTCATTAAGCCAGTTTCAATACCAACGGCATCGTTTAGTGATTTTGCTAGGGGAGCTAAACAATTGGTGGTACAAGAGGCATTGGAAATTACTGTGTCTGTAGCTTTTAATACGCTATGGTTTACGCCGAACACAACGGTGGCATCCACATCTTTTCCACCCGGGGCGGAAATAATAACTTTTTTTGCGCCAGCCGTTAAATGGGCAGACGCTTTCTCTTTAGTCGTGAAGAAACCGGTACATTCCAACACAACATCCACGCCGATTTCATCCCAGGGTAAATTCGCCGGATTACGTTCGGCAAACACACGGATTTTGTCGCCATTCACAATGATGAAATCACCATCGGAAGTCACTGTTCCGGGAAATTTTCCGTGCGCTGTATCGTATTGCGTCAAATGTGCATTCGATGCCGGTGGACCTAGATCGTTTATTGCCACGATCTGAATGTCATGTTTTTTCTCACTTCCATTTCCACTTTCATAATGCGCACGCAGAATGTTACGGCCGATACGTCCATAGCCGTTGATTGCAACGCGAATAGTCATACTTATTTTCTCCAAAAAATTAATTAACCAAAATCGAATTCACTTTAGCGATCACATTTTCGACTGTGAAACCAAAATGCTTGAATAACACACCTGCCGGAGCAGATTCACCAAACGTGTCTATTCCCACAATTGCACCTTCTAAACCTACATATTTGTACCAAAAATCAGTTACACCCGCTTCAATCGCAAGGCGTGGAACACCTTTCGGTAACACGCTGGTTTTGTAATGTAAGTCTTGTCGATCAAACACATCTGTCGATGGCATGGAAACTACCCGCGCAAAGATATTTCTTGTTGCTAATTCCGCAGCCGCCTTAACCGCCAATTCAATTTCAGAACCAGTGGCTAATAAGATAACTCGGGGAGATTCTACGTCTTGCAATACATAAGCGCCGCGTGCGATGTTTGCTATTTGTTCATCAGTGCGCTGTTGAAATGGTAGGTTTTGGCGAGAAAAAATAAGTGTGGAAGGACCATTTTTACGCTGAATTGCTTGCTTCCAAGCCACCGCTGACTCGACCGAGTCGCACGGTCGCCAATTATCCAGATTTGGAATTAAACGCAAGCTGGAAATATGTTCGACGGATTGATGGGTCGGGCCGTCTTCACCGAGACCGATCGAGTCATGGGTAAAGACAAACAGCGTACGAATTTGCATCAATGCTGCCATGCGAATAGCGTTACGGCTGTAATCAGAAAAAGTGAGAAAGGTCGCACCAAATGGCAAAAATCCACCATGCAATGCAATACCATTCATGATGGCACTCATCCCAAATTCCCGGACACCGTAATTAATGTGATTACCTGCCTGGTTTTGACGGACGGCGACGCATTCTTTCCAGTTGGTGAGATTGGATCCGGTTAAGTCCGCAGATCCACCTAAAAACTCCGGTAAGGTGGAGGCAAATGCCTGGATAGCATTTTGGCTTGCTTTGCGAGTAGCGACAGTTTCTCGCTTATCGACGCACTGCTTAATATAGTTATCAGCAATGGCGTTAAAGCCCCCCGGCAATTCATTGTTCATACGACGAACTAATTCCGCTGCCAGGTGCGGAAAGGCTGCTTTGTATTGTTCAAATAACTGGTTCCATTCGTTCTCTCGTTGGGCACCGTCGGCTTTGGCATCCCACGCGCTATATACATCGGCGGGAATTTCAAAGGGCGTATGCGGCCAGTCCAGCCCGGTACGAACTGCGGCAATTTCGAGTTCACCAAGAGCGGCGCCGTGCACATTGTGCGTTCCTGCCATATTAGGTGAACCGTGTCCGATAATAGTTTTGCAACAAATTAACGTTGGTTTATTTGATTTTTTTGCGGCAGCTATCGCGTTAGAAACAGCAGTTACATCATGCCCATTTACTGCTGGAATTACGTTCCAACCATAGGATTCAAAACGTTTAGGGGTGTCATCAGTAAACCAACCGTCTACGTGCCCATCAATAGAAATACCATTATCGTCGTAGAGGGCCACCAGCTTATTCAACCCTAAGGTACCGGCTAACGAACACGCTTCATGGGAAATACCTTCCATTAAACAACCGTCACCTAATAGCACGTAAGTAAAATGATCAATTACAGATAATTCGGATTGATTAAATTCAGCGGCCAATAACTTTTCAGCCAGAGCCATTCCTACTGCGTTAGTAATGCCCTGCCCCAACGGGCCAGTAGTGGTTTCGATTCCCGGTGTAACATTCACTTCCGGATGACCCGGCGTTTTGGAATGCAACTGACGAAAATTTTTAATCTCCGACATGGGCAAATCATAACCAGACAAGTGCAGTAAAGCATAATGCAGCATAGAGCCATGGCCATTAGAAACAACAAAGCGATCGCGGTTCATCCAACGCGGATTAGCGGGATTATGACTGTAATATTGCGTCCATAAAGCAACGGCGATTTCTGCCATACCCATCGGCATGCCGGGATGTCCGGAATTCGCTTTTTGAACTGCATCCATCGCCAAAACACGAATTGCGTTAGCCATCTCAGTAGTAACGGGTAATGAAGGGAGTGTCTTGGTCATGGTCTATTGGAATAAAATTTCTGAAAGATTCTTTATGCGTTATCAGATACTCGCAAGTGAGCTGCATATTTTACCAGAGCAAAGCATCAAACAGACTTTATAAAAAGCGAAGGTCGGATAAAAATTCGAGCTTAGCCTTGAATTTTTTACGGAATCATCGCAAATTAAAGTGTGTAAAAATAACATTAGGGAAACCCCTAATTACCTTCCTTCGGAAAATCTTTTA
>JAJNBE010000049.1 GCA_021155915.1 Solimicrobium sp.
TCTGGTTCACAAATCCAGCCGGTTTCCTTATGTCGCACCAAACCCAAAACGCCGCCACTATCTGATGCTGAAATAATGGGCTTTTTAGCGGCTGCGGCTTCCATTGCAACGTAACCCAGCGTATCTTCATCAAACGGTATATAAGCGCAAGCATTCGCTTCATTCACATACTTTGCTAACTCACGTCTTGCTAAAAACCGAAGGTCGAGCTTAACGCGGTCTTGCAATCCGTATTGTTCAACCAGTCGCCGGAGCCGGACGGCATCATCCGGGTCGTCAGGAGGGCCTGCTACTATTAATCGGACACGCGACTTGGTATGGGCCATTGCCTCTACCAATAAATGTTGACGTTTCATATTATTAATGCGCCCGCCAGCAAATATGTATCCCTTTGACCTTTTCCCTGGGAATAATTCTGGGTCATTTAAGGGAATTCCTAAAACATCCGCATCGAAATCATTATACTTTTTCAACCTACGTTTGACATTGTCCGAGATAGTAAAAATTCGCTTAGATTCGGTAAACGCTTCATGGTCAGCAGCGCGAACGATGGTGCGTATTTCCCTGCCAGTAGCATCATCAGAGATATTGGTAAAACCCGCATCAAATAAATCATAAGCTTGCCGATATTGATGCACTAGCCAAAGTGTTTTATTGGGGTGGCGTATCAGGTAAGCGGGAAATTTTAGTGCAATTACATGGTCCACATTCCACAATTCAAATGCACGCACCATTAACATTTGAGACGCTATATTTTGCACTGGCTCCCATTGAAAAGGGATGCGTAAAATTTCGGCATCATGTCCTGCAATGATGAGATTTTTCTCCAGATGAGTAGCTAATTCTTCAGCGCCGCCCCAAATGAAAGGCGCCATATTATTTACAATTAAGACTTTCATGCGAGCAGTCTTTCTAACACATGCTTCCACGTTATATTTAGATCAGAGATCCGTTGAGTGGCGTTTAATCCCATTTTTTTTGTCGCCTCACGATTGGTAAAAATTTGATCCATTGCCTCGGCTAAAGCTTTAGCCTCGGGCTCGCAAATTAAACCGTTGTAACCATGCTGTACTAGTTCAAGTACTCCGCCAGAATCCGTGGTGGTAAGTATTGGTTTTGAGGCGTGGCTTGCCTCAAGAGACGGGTAACCATAAGAATCTTCATCTAAAGGCAGATAGGCGGACGCTAAACAGGTTGAAAAAATTTGAACCTTTTCTTCTTCTGATATCCACCTATTTTCAAAGGAAACACAATTTTTACGTGGGAGAGTTTGAATTATCTCTTCTATTTCTTTAACATAATATTCGCTTGATCCTTTACCACAGAGGCGCAACTTTACATTGGTGCGTGTGTATTGCATTGCTTGAACCAGCAAATGCTGACGTTTATGGTGTTCTACCCTACAGACATAAACAATCTCATCGTTAAAATACTTACTGTGGAAGCGCTCAGGCATGATAACTGGCGGATAAAGAACCTCACTACCTATATTATTAAATTTCTGCAAGCGATCCGAGACTATCTGTGAATTAGTGAAGACATGCTTAGCTTCTTTAATAGCGGTCGTATCTGCATGGTGCAAAATTTCACGAAGATTTCGATGTTTTTCATCATCAGGAAAACCCCGGTAAGGTGAGTCCCACAAGTCATAAAAAACACGAATATGATGAATGAACCATAATATTTTATGCGGATGGGGAATGGCATGTGCCGGTGGACGAAAACAAATTATTCGGTCTGCAGACGAAGCTAAATCCACCCATCGATAAGCTGCCATTTGAGGAAGTAATAGGTCTGGCACGTCGATCTGAGGAAGATAAATACGTTCAACCTGATGTCCGGCTACTATTAATTCATCTTGCAGCCATTCAACGATGTTTCTTCCCCCACCTTTTATGAAAGGTACAAATGATGAACAAAGCGCAATTTTCATGGCAGCCTTAATGCAGTACTTAAAGCAGTACTTAAAGCGTCCGCAATACGACCTACATCTTCTTTAAGGAGCATTTGGTGCGTAGGCAAATTGATTCCTCGCTGAGCCCATACGTCCGCCACGGGAAAGGTGCTCTCTTGTTCATAGGGCGGCAAAATATGCATTGGATAAAAAACCGGTCGCGTCTCTATACCCATTTCGTCCAAAGCATGCATGACGGCATCGCGTTTTGATTCATCGCCTTCACGTAGGAAAATAGTGTACATCCAATAAACTGGTTGGGCCCACGTTGCCTCGGTTGGCAAAATAAGTTGATCTGTCAGTGTTGAAAGCGCTTGGTTGTACCATTCAGCTATAAATTTGCGCTCAGCAATAGCCTGGTCAATATTCTCCATTTGAGCCAACCCAATCGCAGCCTGAATATTAGTCATCCGATAGTTGTAACCAATAACCGGAAACCAATAACGCCGCTTAGGATCCATACCCTGGCCTCGATACAAACGTAATTTGGTAGCCAGCTCATCATCATTCGTGGTAACCATTCCCCCTTCACCGGTAGTGATAATTTTATTTCCAAAAAAACTAAAAGTAGAACACTCCCCTAATGTCCCTACTTTTTTCCCCATAAATTCTGCACCATGTGCCTCGGCAGCATCTTCCAGCACAAAGAGATTATGCGTCTTTGCACATTCTATTATCGATGCCATTTCTGCCGGGTGGCCGTAGAGATGTACGGGAATGATTCCTTTAGTTTTAGTGGTAATATGGCGCGCTAAATCCGCGGGGTCAATATTCATACTGCCGGGGCAAACATCGACCAAAACCGGAGTAGCTCCGCAATAACGTACCGCGTTAGCAGTGGCGATATAAGTGACGGTGGGTATAAGTACTTCATCGCCAGGCTGAACTCCTAAGGCCACCAGAGCCAAATGCAATGCAGTAGTGCCGTTATTGGTAGCTATAGCATGTTTTACACCACAAAATTGCGCAAAAGACTCTTCAAAAGCCGTGATGTACTTTCCATTCGAGGAAATCCAGGTGCTGTCGAGGCAATCCAATACGTATTCGCGCTCTTTTCCCGATAATTTTGGTGCAGCTACTGAAATACGCTTCATATTTTCTGATCTTTATAAAGGATTCTTGCTGGGATACCTACTGCTGTTGCTGAAGAGGGTATATCAAGAGTCACCACGCTGCCAGCGCCTACGATAGAATGATTGCCGATCATCCTTTGCGGAATGATGCTGGCGCCTATCCCTACAAATGCGCCTGGACCAATAATGACATTTCCGGCAAGTGCGCATTGCGGAGCCACATGGGCGCAGAAGCCGATGTGGCAATCATGATCAATGGTGGCGCCGGTGTTAATGATGGAAAGATCTTCAATAGTAGATTGTGCGTTTATTACTACACCGCCCATAATCGCAATACCTTTCCCCAGCGAAATGGAAGGCGAAATTATGGCATGAGGACTAATTGCATTGATCAATTCATATCCTAAACCGACGGCATGGGCGGCGGCCCGTTCCCGGACCGCGTTTGAACCAATTGCAGGAAATAGTAACGAGTGCCCAGAGCTACGTAGCTTAACCAAATATTCATCTCCTTGCAGCACAGGTACACCCATACATTCATTGGGACTACCCGGGCTGGCTATACAATAACTCACCCGGTATCCGACGGCTCGCAATATTTCAATAATCACTTTAGCATGACCACCAGCGCCTAAAACAATGACGGGTTTTTTAAAAGATGGTCGTTCGGTCCGATTGTGACCAGAAAACAACATAACGGTGCGTTCACAGAGCTGCCCTAGCACCTCAGCCATCTTCTTAATAACGGGTAATGCTTCAAATCGGTGAAACCATGATCTCGCTGTTAACCCCGCAACGCGGCTTCCGGCAGCTTTTCCCTCTTTCGATTGTTTGATATCAATCAAAATAGTCATTTTATCTTGGCCTGCCCTGAGGACGGCCAGATAATGTTCCAGCGCACCGGTTTCTGGCGCACGACCAAGAATAGAATGAAAGGCTTTTACAACAAACTGTTCTTCGTTAAGAGCCAGCAACTCACTTAAATGATCCTGCGTGATTGCAGCTATGAATTCGCATATCCATCCGATAACAGGTATCCGTCGCCATTTTGAACGTAAATAAGGTCCCCGAAGTTCCCTATACCAAATATCCGCCGTATCGTTCTCACCGGAAGCAGCTAACTGACCTAAAATTTGAATGCGGGAAATTCCAGCCTCTAGTCTTTGCTGGTAGTATCTTTGCCCAGTTTCATCAGGAGCTCTGTTTAAAATTAACGAGTACGCAGCTGTAATAAATTCCTGACTATTTAAAGAGAAAAGAAAGGGTAGATTTATATTGAAAACATTTATTTGTTCAGTTTGACTAGGATGCTCTATCACATTTAATGGTAGGTGTTCAGTAGGCGGCTCAGTGAGATCTACATCTGTAGTTTCATATTCTTGTAACGCATCCGGTTCAACTTTTACTCGATTACCCATTAAATTATTGAGAATATCTTTCATATTTGGTTCGGTCAATGTAACGTTACCAAACGTCAATTTGGACTCGGTAATCTGTATTAGCGGTGACACAAAATCTTCTTTACTTCTTGTCATTGATTACAATCTTTCTAAAAGTATCAGTGGCAGTATGCCTAATCACCTATGCTTATCTGTTCAACAAACGTTTAATTCACAAACTGATACCCTTTTCAGAAAATTGTTGTAGGGCGAACACGGGATTGATTTTAAGTAACCTATGCCTATTACCTTCCAAAAGCCGCAATATAGGCCGTGTATCTACACGCTTTAGTCTTTCGCAAGTAGACGGCGTTGCCGGCACCGGTTACGTCCACTCCTCCCCTTACAATAGCAAAATGGGAATAAGGATGGATCAATTTCTACCCAGTTTTTTCAGAGGTGACATTATAAGTAATTGATACTGCTTAATTCGTACGGGATCCCGATTGGACAAATCGTAAGTTGTTCCCTACTTCGTATAGACGGTCTTCGAGGCAATTAAAAATTGAGAAAGTACACAAAATTTTTTGCTCTTAATAATAATAAAGAAGGTGAGTTTCGTTCGCAGCGGCGGAAAATTTAAGTTATCGGAATCAATCCCAAACCCACCGCGTGAATAATACCCTACGCACTCGAATATCGCAATTCTGGCTTTGGCTTCTGTTTCACGCCCTGATAAGCGCTCTAAAGCCTCTTACTAATGAACGATTTATTACAGACCATGCTCTTACGGTCTCGAGCTGCAATCGATTTAAAGACTGGATAGCCTCAGGGTGATTGCATGAAGCCCGTTATAATTAACTGGTTCACATGGCACGGGAAAGTAGGCTAAACATCAAGTAATTGCATCAAGTCCGCGGGAAATAAAGATATTCACTCAAGTTGGGATAATGCTTATTATCCCCTCTGTATCAACTTAAGCAGTTAGACGAGTAGGAATATAAGGCGAGCCTAACCATCGAATCGGCGCGCCCGTCTGGGAGGCCCCGTCTAGGCGACCCCGTCTAGGCGACCCCGTCTTGGCGCCCCCGTCTAGGCGACCCCGTCTGGGAGGCCCCGTCTAGGCGACCCCGTCTAGACGGGGGCGCCAAGATGAAGCAGATGATCATCGGCAATTTAGAGCTATACAATTGTCTCGAAAAATTATCACGCAAGCGCAGGGCATGCACTGCGAAACCCTTGCTCCACCGACGACGTGATAGAGTTCTTAGTCTGATAACTAATATTTATCGGCTTCACCACAAAGTTGCAGTGGTCTAATGAAAAATACCGGTTAAATTAGATCCCGACCAATTTGTTCGGTCAGCTCAATAGGAAAATCAGTTCCTTCAAAAGTAAATGCCCCCACAATGTGTGATAACAATTGATATTTTTTTGGTGCTTCTTCAATCTCTTTCTGTTTTTTTATCATAGCTAAAATATCAACGTCATTGGACCGAGCGCCAAGCAATTTAACATCTATCAATTGTTGTTTTTTAATCCCCATTGATCTCAAGTCAGCTCTGGATAAGTCGGCTCCAGTCAAGCTAGCAGGCGACCCGAAAGCATTTGATAAGTCAGCCCCAGATAAGTTAGCTCCGGCCAAGTTAGTTTCAAACAATTTTGCTTCCGACAAATTTGCTCCGGTTAAGTTAACTCCAGACAAGTTAGCATTAGATAGAAAAGCCTCAAACAAATCTGCTTTGGTTAAATTAACTCCAGACAAGATCGCTTCATGAAATTTAGCCTTAAACAATTTAGCTCCAGTTAAGTTAGCACCAGATAAATTGACCTGTAACAAATAAGTTTCGCTCAAGCAAGCCAGAGACAAGTTGGCTCCGGAAAAGTTCGTTCGAACCGCATTAATCTCAGACAAGTTAGCCTCTGATAAGTTAGCAGCTGAGAAATCAGCGTAGCCCAATTCAGCCTTATGCAGATTAGCTTCATTCAGATTAGCAGAAGAAAAGTTAGCGGATAATAAATTGGCTTGAGACAAGTTGGCCTTCGACAAGTTCACAGAGGTGAGATCAGCCCTGTACAGTCCCGCCTCAAGCAACTTAGCCTCAGATAAGTTAGCCTTTGTCAGGTTAGCCCGGGTCAAGTCAGCGTTACAAAAATTGGCCCCAGATGAGTTAGTTTCTGTCAAGTTAGCCCCTGTCAAGTTAGCTTTAAAAAAATTAGCTCCAGACAAGTTAGCCTTTAACAAATTAGCTTCGCTCAAGTTAACTTCAGATAAGTTAAATTCAGACAAGTTGGCTTCAGAGAGGTTAGCGCCAGACAAATTAGTTTTAGTTAGTTTAGCCCCAGATAATTTAGCGCTCGATAAATTAGCATTAAAAAAGCACGCCTCCGACAAGTCAGCTTCTAGCAAACAGGCCTCGTATAAATCCGCTTCAGATAGCTTAGCCGCAATCAATTTGGCTCCAGTTAAATTTGTCCAAGATAAGTTAGCTTGAGATAAGTCAGCTCCAGATAAGCACGTCCAAGACAAGTTAGCTCCCGCCAAGTTAACCTCGTAAAAGTTTGTATTTGACAAGTTAGCCCCGGACAAGTCAACCCCAGATAAATCCAATCCACAGAAGAAAAGGCCAGTAAGGTCAAGGCCCGCAAGATCCGGCTTTTCTGAGCTATCGTCTCTTTTAACGGAACTCATCAGAACAACCATTTTTGAATGCGATTTCTCAGCAGATTCTAAATAACCCGGCTTAAAGATAGCTGATAACGTGGTGGCTAACGAATCGGACAAAAAATGTGAGCCAAACCAGCGAACCTCAAGCTTGTCGTTAGTTTTTATCAGCAATGCTGTCATCCAGTTTCTTTCACCCAGGCATTCTTCCAGGCTAGCTTTCCCAATAAGGAATTGGAGCAAACGCTCATCGGGGACAGCCGCTTGCCGCATAAAGATTAAGAGATTTTGAAAAGAATTGCTGGCTTTTAAATTCTCAAGAAACGGTCGATTATTTTCTACTCGACTGTTTAAATTGACTACATCTGTTTGGTTTGGAGCCGTGTAAAGATTAGTAGTTGCTAGTCGGTTGATGGGCTGCATAGTTCGCTTTCTAATTTAATGATGGAAAAGATTTTGTTCGCAGGTGCCTCGTGCAAGTTCACCTCAATGTCAGCCAATTTCCTGCAATGCGGATACGGTTTAATCATGCCATTATCGGTCGCGCTTCCTGTACCTACAATAGTGGATATCCACTAAGTAGTAACCACATTTCACGGCTTTCGGAAGTGATTTCAGGGGTTTGTAGTCCAACTTAATATGAGCCTTTGCCACTGGAGTGCAGAGATGGAATGCTGATACAGGCTGTGTTGCCAGCCTTCGTCTGATAAGCCATAAACACAGATGTTATGTCTACTATCTATAACGGCGCTAGTGGAACGCATTAAATTTCATGATTTGATGCGAAAGATTATTCATAAATCTTTGCATTTTGACGCAAAGATTTCCCCTTTTAGGAGTTTCTAACGAAAAACAAATTAACCAGTGCAACGATAAGTACTTGGAGTAAGCACTTAAGTAAACTACTATTATGGACTCGCCGGTGTAATGCACTACAGTCCACTGTTACTTGGCCCTTCAGCTAGCCTGGATACTCGTAAGTAGCGCATGCATTTTTGAGTAATCAGTAACATTGCTCTGCCTGAATAAATAATTCTGCAACTGCCGCTTTTGGATAAGAAAATCCAGTTATCGAAGATAACAGTTCAGAAAAATTATACTAAAGCGAGCTAATCTGCAGGTCGGAAATTTGCAAGGGGCGGGAACTTGACTAATGCTAATTTAACTCATATTGACTTAGCTGATGCTGACTTAACCAGTAACAAACGAGTATGGGATACAGAACTTGCTTTTAAACATCTTCAAGCCTGCGGCCAGGCAAACACGAGGCAGTGCGCGGAATATCGTCTTAGTGAGCTAGGGCTGCAATCCAGGGTGCTTACTCAAGATGATTTGCAGGACGAGCAAGGGCACGCTCCCAATCGATTGGTGCTGGAATGGGCGATTAGCCAAGCCTATAAGCGGGAAGATTTGGTATTGTTCGCGCAACTCAATCCTTTACTTAACGGGAAACCTTGTTTGCACGCCAACGATGCGCGCGGTGCTCGCTTCTGGTTGCCCCTGTGCGGTGTAGACGTTCAAACTATTCGGCAAGCTTTGGTTGAACGTACACACTTGCCCACAGGCCTACCGCCCTATTCTGCCATCGAACTTAAGCCTGAACATCTCTCAGCCGCTCGCCACGAGCGCCGCCCCTTCGCCGCTCTTGCCGCACCTCAAGCGACTTGAAGCCGAAAGTATTCATATCATTCGCGAAGCCGCAGCGGAAGCACGCAACCCAGTGATGCTTTATTCTATTGGTAAGGATAGCGGGGTTATGCTGCATCTGATGCGTAAAGCGTTTTATCCAGCCTCGCCGCCGTTTCCTTTGCTTCACGTGGACACGCGCTGGAAATTTGAGGAAATGTACCTGTTTCGTGACTTTGTGGCGCATGAAAGCAGTATGGAATTGCTGGTGCACACTAACTTACTCGCCATCGAAAAAAACATTAACCCTTTCGACCACGGCTCGGCATTACACACCGATATTACCAAAACCGAAGCGCTGAAACAGGCGCTGGACCATCACAGGTTCGATGTGGTTTTTGGTGGAGCACGCCGGGACGAGGAGAAATCTCGCTCCAAGGAACGGATATTTTCTTTTCGTACGGCCACTCACCGTTGGGACCCAAAAAACCAACGCCCGGAACTTTGGAACTTGTATAACACACGCAAATCTCCTGATGAAAGCATTCGGGTGTTCCCGCTTTCCAACTGGACAGAGCTTGATATCTGGCAGTACATCTACCAGCAAAACATTCCGGTTGTTCCGCTCTACTTTGCTAAACCAAGGCCCGTGGTGGTTCGTCCCGAAATGATCATGATGGTGGACGACGATCGTTGTCGATTGTTGCCAGGTGAAGAGATCCAGATTCGCAAAGTGCGCTTTCGCACATTAGGCTGCTACCCACTTACCGGCGCAGTAGAATCGGATGCGGAAACGTTGGAAGAGATTTTGTTGGAGATCATCAACACAAGGCAGTCAGAACGCGAAGGCCGAAAAATCGACATCGATAGCACTGGTTCGATGGAAAAGAAAAAGCAAGAGGGGTATTTTTGATGTTGCACCGTGAAAAATCGCTCTTCTCCGGCTCAGTGACACCAAATGTAACAACGGTGAGTGAATGGATGGCTATGCAAGCCAACCAGGACTTGCTGCGTTTTATTACATGCGGGAGTGTAGACGACGGCAAAAGCACGTTGCTCGGCCGGCTGTTGTGGGAAGCGCGTCAAGTTTTTGATGATCAGATGATTGCCTTACAAAAAGACTCAGAGCGGCACGGCACCCAAGGGGGTGATATCGATTTTGCCCTGTTGATAGATGGACTAGCAGCCGAGCGCGAGCAAGGTATCACCATTGATGTTGCGTACCGCTTCCTCTCGACTCCAAAACGCAAATTCATCGTAGCCGATACACCTGGCCACGAACAATACACACGCAATATGATCACTGGAGCCTCTACGGCGGATGTGGCAGTTTTGCTTGTCGACGCAAGTAAAGGTGTGTTAACTCAAACGTGCCGACACGCCTATCTTGTCTCGCTAGTTGGAATCAAACACATCGTCTTGGCTATCAATAAAATGGATTTGGTGGGTTACGACCAGGCAGTTTTCGATAGTATCCGAAAATCCTTTGCTGAAATGGCCAAGCCGCTAAAATTCGACTCTGTCACGCCTATTCCCTTGTCAGCGGTAAAAGGGGACAACATCACCTCGCATTCTGTGCGCACCCGGTGGTATCAAGGGCCAACGTTGATGGCCTGTCTTGAAACGGTTGAGGTCCAGCCTCCATCCAGCCTCCCTGTCGTGTTTCCTGTGCAGTGGGTCAATCGCCCCAATGCGGACTTTAGGGGCTTTGCTGGCACGCTTTTTTCCGGCCAGCTTAGCATCGGTGATGAGATCCGGGTCACCGCTTCCGGCCAAGTGGCGCGGATAGCCCGTATAGTAACGGCCGACGGCGATTTAATTACATCAACTGCGGGCGATGCCATCACCTTAGTGCTAGATCATGAGGTCGACGTTTCGCGGGGTGATGTGCTTGCAATGACCGATCGACCTCTGGAGATGACTGACCAATTTGAGGCAACCCTGGTATGGATGCATGAGGATGTGGGATTAATGGGCCGAACCTACGAGATGAAGCTTGCTAATCAATGGACCGCCGCTCGCCTTACCGCATTTAAGCACCGCGTGGACGTTCACTCTCAAACCCTTGAACCGTGTCACCAACTAACGTTGAACGAAATAGCCGTAGTCGATATAGCGCTGAGCAAACCGGTGGCGTTTGATATTTACGTGAATTCTTCCACGCTGGGCGGTTTCATTCTTGTTGATAATTTTACGCATGCGACGGTAGCCGCAGGTATGATCCGTCAAAATCTGCGCCGTGCACAGAATATTCACCGGCAAGCCTTAAGCATAGCCCGGCAGGACCGTGAACATCTCAACGGGCATAAAAGCAAGGTGATTTGGTTCACCGGTCTGTCGGGTTCGGGTAAATCTACCATTGCGAATGCGCTTGAAAAGGAGCTCCACGCGCAGGGTAGACGAACTTTCATTTTGGATGGAGATAATATCCGTCAGGGTCTTAGTAAAGATTTAGATTTTACTGACGCTGATCGGGCAGAGAACATTCGCCGTGTGGCAGAGGTGGGAAGGCTAATGATGGATGCAGGGTTAATTGTGCTGGCGGCTGTCATCAGCCCGTTTGAAGCCGAAAGAGAAATGGCTAGGGAACTTATTGGAGCAGAAAACTTTATTGAAATATTTGTTGATACTCCTTTAGAGGTATGTGAACAGCGTGACCCTAAAGGGCTGTATAAAAAGGCTCGAAGCGGCCACTTGCCGAACATGACTGGCATCAACAGTCCTTACGAGCGCCCTCAAAATCCTCATTTAATTTTTCAACAAAATAACACGGTAGAAGAGCTCATCGAGTTACTTAAATTAAAATAGATTAGAGAAAAGATAGCCAAAGTATCATCTAAATCGATTTTTTTGGCCATTGAGGCCAACACATGCGGTCAAGCGAAATATTTACTCTAATAGTATCTTCATCCCGGTAAGGACGAGTACAATTGACAACACTACCTGAACCCTCCGCGGAGAAAAACGATTGGCCAGCGACGCACCCACAACGACAGACGGAATTGAGCCTAATAACAGATTAAATAGGATGTGCCCATCCACCGTCCCTGCAAGAAGATAGCCTAGCCCGGCGATAACCGCTACAGGAATAGCATGTGTAATATCGGTAGCCACCAGACGACGAGTTGTCAGTCGCAGTGGATACAAACATACCAACGCCACGCTGCCCAAGGCTCCTGCCCCTACCGACGTTAGTGCAACACATATCCCAATCACCCCGCCACTTACAGTGGTAAGAGGAGACTGAACAGAACTGAAGAGGTTTGGCTGGTCACCGTAATGCCGGGTAATTTTTATCAGTTGGGGCGCAATGAACATCCCCACCCCGGCGATAAAAACCATCACACCAATCACATGCGTTAACCAAGCCAACTGGGAGATCTGAAGCCCTAAGGTCATCATAATTACAATCAGAAGCGCGGCGGGTAGACTACCCCTCCATAACCTCTTAACAACTTCCCAATCCACATTTCCCGCGGCATGATGAAGGCTTGCCCCTACCATTTTTGTGATTGCCGCAAACCAAAGATCCATCGCGATGGCTGTCACAGGTGGGGTAGAAAAAAAAAGCAGTAGAATTGGCATCATAATCGCGCCACCACCCACCCCGGTCAAGCCAACAATAAAGCCCGTTAAAGCACCGGCCAAAATGTAAGGACCTTCGATCATTCAGCGAGATAATTTGCTTCAACCGGCCTTACCGACGCGCCAATCCATCGAATTCCGAGAGCTTGGTCACAGCGCTCTAGACCCAGGTTTTCTGCACTCAACGTAATTATTTCTTCATCATTTATCGATAAAGTAGCTTGGTATTCTGTTGCCAAAAGTTGCATAGTTCCGAAACGCGGCAGGTTGGACGCCTTAATATTAGGAAGACGCACCCACTCTAGCCCATCGTTTCGCCAAACCGACAGTGCGAAGCTTGAACCCGCAGGTTGCAGCAGCAAAGCAGCCATACTGCGATCAGCACCATTACCATGATAGCCCAGAACGACAGACACATGCCCCTCTACCTGGCCCTCAAAGGCGTATGCGAACGCCAAATTTGACTCACTCTGATCTTGCTTTACCGTGAGACATAACTCGTCAGGGGGCGCACATTTAGCCCCATCGGGTAAGGTCGTGGGGGAACCGAAGACCGGCCGATATCCACCCCAGGTGAGTTTTGCTCCGGAGGCAAATGAGGCCGCTGTTAACTTTTGCTCAGAGAGCTCCCGTGTTGCATCTTTTTTTAGCAGCAATTCAATCCCATTAAAAATATGACCGTGGTGAGCGTCATCCGGGACATCAAGCAGGCGAACCTCATGAACCGGCCCATACGGACCCAGACATAGATAGTCAATGGATGTCCAGGTGCGCCGATCCAAAATCCAAAGGCCCGTAGAGGTATGGGATCGGGCGATGCGATTGGCTCTTTGACTCTCCCCTACGAGTACATATTCCTCAGAAGCCGCGAGGCCACGGGTGTATATCGCCGCTCCCGACTCCCAGAGGGGTATAGAACAGTCAAGATCAATCAGCCTGCCGTTTTCACTATCACAGCTAATACGTTGGTCGTCGGCAGTAACCCAGATATTATGGAGGCCTCTTCTAAAATTCAATACTTCTATACGGATTACTTCAAGGCTGGGGTAATGAAAAGTTACTAGCTTGGACCCGTAGGAATGCCCATGAGCGATAACATACAGACGATCAGACCGTAAAAACACGGAGTTTAAATGGTCGCCAGTGATGTTATCAAGAGCCAGGCGATCCCAGCGGGCATGGCTTATACTAGCCTCCTGAAAAACAGTTGGCTGTTTGAGATCGAGTACTGTAACGGTATTTCTACCCGTGTTAGTACAAATCACCCGGTTATCGGGCGCACAGAAGATCTGGTGCGGGGCGGACAAAATTGCTCGACTTCTAAGATCTCCCGATGAAAGCCAGCCTTTCTCAGACTGGGCATAGGAAGAGATATCAATGAGATCTCCATTATTCAAACCCGAATGACTCATCGTCAAGTCTGACGCGTCGGCAAACCAGGAGACACCATAATATTCCGGACAGCCATTCTCTAATGGCCGTACTTGCCTGGATTGAAGATCAACTAAGAGCAAATAGTTGGTCGTGCTTACGATCGCGTACTTCATATCTAGACTCCGTAAAAAAGACAAAGTTATTCAATTCACAAAGGAATTATGATGAGCCGGCTATTGAATGCATTGAAGAGATCTGTCTGCACGATTGTAGCGAGCGAGTCAAAAACAAGGCGCACGGAGCACAGCAACCGAAGTGTACTTGAGTACAATAGGATTGCGAACACCACGCAACGCCGAAGTTGGCTCGCGCATTAAGTTATGCAGAGGTCTCTTGAAAATGGTTAGGGCCCCTTGTCAGGCGAGGTAGCATAATACCTAAAAAGCATTAGATTTTTTGCAGCGAAGAGACCAAGAATACAACATCCTCTCTTTGCTGCTAATATAAAGGGTGATAGCTTGATAAAGCTCAGCTGCTTTACTTAATCAAAAATGTAACGGGCTACTTCCGGGGTTCGCGGACTTCTATTTCTTTCCTTTTTATGACTGAACTGTGTTATAAAGCCAGATTAACAGTACCTTCCCATTAGCCTAGGAGCTATATAGCGGCCTACGGCTCTCGCTCAGAGCATACCAAGTGCAACCTGCACTCTCAGCCACTTTCGAGTTAATTGGAGAATACTACGATAATCACTATAAATGCTGAAACTAACATTTATAGCCAATTTTATTTTCTTCCTGCGGACAATTTACATTATCATCCCAGCGTTTTGGCGGACGCCTCCATAAAGATTTTTTTGGTCGGAACGAATTAGTTTTGATCCAATTTTGTCAGGGCTATTGTTTGAAATTAATACTTTCTATAGATGCGCTCACTCCATCACTGTCAGGTATAGGACGGTATACGTGGGAAATAGCCATTCGGCTAGCCAAAATACCGGAAATTACCCGACTTCGATATTACCGAAACGAGCAATGGATTACTGACCCTGCTGTTTTACTGTCAAACAGCACGAAACAGCGCAAAATGCGATTAGCATTTCCGCGCTGGCTAAAGGATAAATATTGGCAACATACTTGCAAGGGAGACGTATTTCATTCTCCCAACTTTTTTCTACCTCCTTACGCCGATAACGGCGTAGTTACCATACATGATCTATCCGTATTTAAATTTCCGGAAACCCATCCGATTGAGCGCATTAAAGCTTATGAGAAATCATTCGATCAATCTTTGCGTCGTGCTGCTCAGTTGATTACCGGTTCTGAAACTACCCGTCTGGAGATCATCTCTTACCTGAATTGGCCGGCGGACCGTATTACTGCAATACACCATGGTGTTTCTTCTCTTTTTGTTCCCAGCACTCTGGAAAAATGTGGTCCTATCTTATCGCCTTATGGTTTAAGGTTCGGCGCTTACTCATTATGTGTTTCAACCATAGAACCGCGCAAAAGTATCGATAGTTTGTTAAAGGCCTATGGGCGGCTTCCTCAAGCCATACTTTCTGCGTTTCCATTAGTCCTGGTGGGTGGTAAAGGATGGCGTAGCGAACACTTGCACGCGTTGATAAATGCGGCGCAACATGAGGGCTGGCTACATTACTTAGAGTTCGTTGACGAGACAGATTTACCTGCAATCTATGCGGGTGCGCATCTGTTTATCTACCCCTCCATTTACGAAGGGTTTGGTCTTCCCGTTGCAGAGGCTATGGCCAGTGGCGTGCCTGTAATAACCTCTGGTCGCTCTGCTTTACCGGAAATTGCTGCTGGAGCAGCCAGACTGATAGATCCTGAGGATACTGATGCGTTTTTCGCTGCCATAGAAGAGTCGATTGTCGACAAAGACTGGCGGCAGCAGGCGATAAAAAACGGACTAGTCGTAGCGAAGAAATATGATTGGGATCGGTGCACGAAGCAAACATTGAACGTATATATGAAATGCGTTGATAGGCAATAAGGTCACTCATAAATATCCCATTTGCAACTCATCAATAGTATGGCCTGTCGTCCTTGTTTTCTAACTTGTTGTTAACTTTTCGGAAACTTCTATGATTTATCCCGTTATTTTGTCAGGTGGCTCTGGTACACGACTATGGCCATTATCACGAGCCACGTTGCCAAAGCAGTTTTTGTCATTAGCCTCTAAGTACACTCTATTTCAGGAGACCGTACTGCGTCTTAAAGGTATTAGTGATATGGCCGCGCCGCTGGTGATTTGTAATAACCAGCACCGTTTTTTAGCGGCCGAACAACTGCTGGCAATTCATACTCGACCGTTATTGCAAATATTAGAGCCGGAGGGGCGCAACACCGCACCTGCGGTAGCTATTGCAGCGTTCACCGCAATTGATAAAGATAGGGAAGCCGTTCTTTTAGTGATGCCTGCCGATCATCTGATTCAAGATGTTTCAGGCTTTCACCAGGCTGTTCATCAAGCCTATGCGCTGGCGCGAGAAGACAAGCTAGTGACTTTTGGCGTCAAACCGAATGAACCGAATACGGGTTTTGGTTACATCGAACGGGGTAAAGCGGTTGAAACTTCCGATGGTACCTATTTTGCGCAAGAGGCCTATACAGTCGAACGGTTTGTAGAAAAACCCGATATGGATACTGCGAAGAAATTTCTTGCTTCCGGCAAGTTCTTTTGGAATAGCGGTATGTTTGTGTTTAAGGCATCCGTATACTTAACTGAACTACAGACGCATCGCCCCGACATTTACCTGGCAGCCTTACAGGCGTGGGAACAAAGCACGCAAGATCTGGATTTTTGCCGTTTAAATGAAAAAGATTTTCTAGCATGTCCTTCGGAGTCCATTGATTATGCAGTAATGGAACGTACAAACGCAGCGGTAATGGTGACGGTTGACATTGGTTGGAGCGATGTCGGTTCATGGTCTTCATTATCTGAAGTAACTAAAACAGATGCGCAAGGTAATGCATTGCATGGCGACATTTATGCTGCAGAGACTAAAAACTCCTACATTCGTGCGGAAAATCGAATGGTAGCCGCTATTGGGGTGCGTGATCTGGTCATTGTGGAAACTGCCGATGTCGTGTTGGTGATGCACAAGAGCCTGGCGCAAAATGTGAAACAAGCAGTGGAATATCTCAAGCAGGCTGAACGCACTGAACACTTGGTACATAAGCGCGCCTACCGTCCATGGGGCTATTACGAAGGTATCGATAGTGGTGAACGATTCCAGGTGAAACGCATTATGGTGAAGCCGGGCGCCAAGTTGTCATCCCAAATGCACTATCACCGCGCGGAGCACTGGATTGTGGTTTCCGGCACCGCAAAGATTACCTGTGGGAATAAAATCGAGCTATTACATGAAAATCAATCGACCTATATTCCAATTGGAGAGACTCATAGGTTGGAAAATATTGGCAAATTACCCTTATTTATGATCGAAGTGCAGTCGGGTAGCTATTTAGGCGAGGATGATATTGTACGTTTTGAAGATGATTATAAACGCGCCTGAATAAGTTTTTGATTGCATTTAACAATTTTACCGGACTGAACTAATTGAAATCCACTTTTACTGCCCACCCTATCCCTAAAGCGAACCATGATATTGTAAAAGCAGCAATGCTTTTGACTACACTTATCGTATTAATGATAAGCGGCTGCGCAACGTATCCCGGCTGGCTTTCCTCTACGGGTCCCAGCGGCCAACAAGTTGAGGAAAGTCAGGAATCGGAACGTATGGAAGGCATTCGTGTAATCGATATTGATGATACTGTTGCGCGCAGGTTGTTATCTTTTCATAAAAAAATGTTGTTCTCGGATGCATTTACTGAGACCGCTCACTCCGGATACGTCATCGGCCCTGGCGACGTAATTGAAGTATCTGTCTGGGAAGCTCCGCCATCCATGCTGTTTGGAGGGGAAATAGTGGATCCACGCTCGCGGTTAATGACCACCACGTCAGCAACGACCTTTCCTGAGCAGATGATTAGTAGTGAAGGGATGATTACTATTCCATTTGCGGGAAAAATTGCCACCTCAGGAAAGACGCTTGAACAGGTCGAAGCACAAATTGCCAAAGCGCTGAAAGGAAGAGCCAATCAACCGCAAGTACTGGTTCGCTTGATACACAACAATACCGCTAACGTCACCGTTATGGGTGAGGTAAATAAGAGCATGCGTATGCCGCTGACAGCAGGTAGGGAACGTTTGCTTGACGCGGTGGCGACAGCGGGCGGAGTACGCGAATCAATTAGCAAAATGTCACTGCAATTGACCCGCGGCGATCAAATGCGGGTGCTGCCTTTAGATATAATCATCCGTGACCCCCAACAAAATATTGCATTGCAACCAGGCGATGTGGTAACCGCCTTGTTTCAGCCTCTAAGCTTTACAGCGCTGGGGGCAGCCGCGAAAAATGGAGAAATCAACTTTGAAACAAAGGGCATTTCGCTCGCGCAAGCGCTCGCGCGTGCAGGAGGGCTGGATGATACCCGTGCCGACGCGCGGGCTGTGTTCATTTTCAGGTTGGAGGATGTGAACACGCTGGACTGGGACACTCCACCTAAGACGAACCCAGACGGTAAAGTGCCTGTAATTTATCAATTGAATCTTAAACACCCGGCCAGTTTTTTTGTTGCGCAAAGTTTTCCTGTAGATAACGAGGATGTGCTCTATATATCCAATGCCCCAGTTGCCGATTTGCAGAAATTATTGAATATCGCCACTTCTGTAACTTATCCGTTTATGAATAGTGGCAGCATTGGTCATTATATTAAAGAGTTAAAGTAAGAATTTAAGTTCGAGCTTAACGAAAACTTTATTCATCATAAATAGGTTTGAAAAATACTGTTATGCAAAAAAAAGTAGCAATCGTCGGCTCTTCATTTCGTTTCCCCAGTACGAGCAAAGAGCTATATTGGGCTGACCTGCTCGCCGGACGCGATTTAGTCACCGAAGTCGACCCCGAACGATGGGCAATGGATACTTTCCGTCATCCAGATAAAAATAATAGTGGGACCAGCTATACGTTTGCTGCCGGTTCAATAGGCGATGTCTCCCAGTTCGATGCGAGTTTTTTCAATATTTCGCCTCGTGAAGCGGCTTTAATGGATCCTCAGCAGCGTCTGCTGCTCGAGATGAGTTGGGAAGTGGTGGAAAACGCAGGTATCAAACCTTCTTCCCTGCGGGGTAGCAAGTGTGGGGTTTATATCGGCATTTCTAGTAACGATTATGCTTATCGTTTGATTGATGACCTAAATAGCGTCGATTCGACAGCGATTACAGGCAATACGGTCAGCATTGCCGCCAACCGTATTTCCTATGCTTTGGATTTACGCGGCCCAAGTATGGCGATTGATACCGCCTGTTCTTCTTCTATAGTAGCGTTTCATCAAGCCTGTCAATCTATACTCTCCGGGGAATGCACGGAGGCATTGACAGGTAGCATTAGTTTGCATTTACATCCTTATGGCTTTGTCGCTTTTTCTAAAGCGTCTATGCTGTCGCCTACTGGGCGTTGTCAAGTATTTGACGCGGCAGGAGATGGTTATGTTCGCTCCGAAGGTGGCGGTATTTTTTTCCTAAAGGACTATGATCAGGCCCTCGCGGATGGCAACCCAATTTTAGCTGTAGTAGCCGGATCGGCAGTGAACACCGATGGCCGAAAATCTGGATTAACCGTGCCTAGTGCGCACGTTCAGGCCGATCTACTTACCTCGCTGTATGCCAAAGCCGGAATTGACCCTGCGAAAATCGATTATCTCGAAGCACATGGTACAGGTACCGCGGTAGGCGACCCGATTGAAACACGAGCAATTGGCATTGCCTTGGGTCAACGCCGAGCCCTCCCCTTACCTATAGGCTCGGTCAAAAGTAATCTCGGCCATATGGAAGCGGCATCCGGAGTAGCAGGACTGGTCAAGGCTTTGCATTGTATACAGCATCGGAGAGTACCAGCCACTATTGGTTTGGTAACACCGAATCCTCACATTGACTTTGATGAACTAAATGTGACCGTTGTCACCCAAAATTTGGCGTTGAGGGAAACCGGAAAAATTGTTATTGGTGTGAATTCATTCGGTTTTGGCGGAGCCAATGCACACGTCATTCTGGAAAGTGTCGAGATTGAAGAAATTAGCACTAGTGATAATCAGAGTACGACTAGGAGAGGCAACCAGGATGATTCTTCAAGTGACATTAAAGATACTATATTTCCGATCCTGCTCTCAGCAAAAAGTCCTCTAGCTCTCAAGCAGGCTGCGACAGAATTTGCCTCTTTTCTGCTGACAATGCCTGAATCCGCACTATACGACATCAGCTATAACACGATTTTTAATCGAGATGCGCATCAGCACCGGCTGGTAGCATCGGGTAACGCGACAGAAATCTTAGCGGAATCGTTACGAACTTTTGCTACCGAAAGTCGTACCAATAGCGTCAACTCAGTAGTAAGCGGCACTGCGCTTACCCAACCAGCCGGCCCTGTTTTCGTATATTCGGGCAATGGCTCACAATGGGCCGGCATGGGTACAGGCTTACTGAAAGAATCGGCTACTTTCCGTTCCACCATACGCGAAATTGATTTGCTATTTCGCCGTCATGCAGATTTTTCGTTAGAACAGGAGCTGATGGGCAATGCGGGCAAATTTCGCTACGAATTTACTGAAATTGCTCAACCTGCTTTATTTGCGCTACAAGTGGGGATTACGCGGATGTTGGCAGAGCAAGGAATTTTCCCTGCCGCCGTAGCAGGCCATAGTGTAGGGGAAGTAGCTGCTGCCTGGGCATGCGGGGCACTTTCCCTCGACGACGCAGTTACCACCATCTATTTCCGCAGTTACGCCCAAGGCCAGACAAAAGGTCAGGGCCAAATGACAGCAGTGGGCTGCGGTCTTGCTACCGCTCAACCTATACTTACCAGCTTGGAGACTACTCTTGCTATAGCAGGAATCAATAGTTCACGCGGAATCACCGTTGCGGGTGATCCTAATCAGCTAACTCATTTTGAATCGGTTTTAGCTGAGCGTAAAATCCCTTATAAACGGTTAGATCTGGATTATGCCTTCCATAGTCCTGCCATGGACTCAATAATCGGATTCCAATCAAAGCTGGCCGGCATTGCCCCTATCGCTACAACGATTCCATTTTACTCAACAGTAACAGGCGAGCTAATCGAGGGTCGGGAATTACATGCTGGATATTGGTGGAAGAATATACGTGAACCTGTTCTATTTGAGCAAGCTAGCAAAAAAATTCTTACCGCTGGTTCCACTATCTTTATTGAAATAGGCCCTCATCCCGTTCTGCGTAGCTATCTTAACGACTGCTTAAAAGATGTGGATATTGAAGGACTAGTAATTAGTACATTGAGCCGCGGCAATGACGCCGCAGAACGAATCGAAGCAACGATTAGTCAAGCCATGATTGCCGGTGTCAGTCGAGATTGGTCAAAAATATTTCCAGTACCAGGTAACCCTATATCATTGCCGAATTATCCCTGGCAACGTGAGCGGCACTGGCACCCTACTTCTAGGGCCTCAATGGGGCTATTGACGAGGTTTAAGATACATCCTTTGCTGGGCTATGCGCTTCCCCAACAGGAACTTAGTTGGGAAAATCAGATCGACTCGCAAATCTTGCCCAGTCTCGCTGACCATAGGGTGGGAGAAGACGTCGTGTTCCCCGGTGCAGGTTTTGTGGAGCTGACCCTAGCCGCCGCACGTGCATGGAGACCCGGCGATTTGATCGCTATAGAAGAGCTGGAGATTCGCTTACCTTTAATCTTGAACAGTGAATTAGCTAAAATCATTCGTGTTTCCATTGCCGCGACAGATGGCAATGTCAGGATTATCGCACGCGATAACACGGGTACTGAAACTTGGGCTACCCATGTGGTGGCCCGGCTATTGAGCATGCCCGCCCCGCCGGAGGAAACATTGCCGGTGCTCCCTATCCGCTCACCAGATTTTACTCGCGCAAGCCATTACGCGCTCACCCGGGCAGCAGGTCTCAACTATGGAACAGAATTCCAACGCGTAGAATATGGCTGGGTGGAGGGCACCCACGCGTTTGCGGTATTTTCATCGGTTCCAGCTGCCTCAGACCTCAGCAAAACCAATCTGCATCCGGCCATACTAGATGCTGCTTTTCAGCTAATTATTCAGTTATTAAAGAATGGTTCTGAATTAATAGACGGAATCTCATTTGTACCCGTAAAAATGGGGAAGATCGTTTTCAGGAAAACCTGTAGCACGCCCTATAGCGCGCAAGCAACGCTACTAAAACGGTCGCCTCATTCTGTGCTGGCCGAATTCACGATATTCGACGCGGAAGGTAAAATAATCGCCGTGGTTAAAGAAGCGCGTTTTCGTAGCGTACGTCTCTATAAACATGCCGCAGATCAGCCAGGTTTTTTTGACTTCTCCTTAACTCCTGCGCCTCATTCACACCCTTTACTGACACCGCCTCAGCTTACGACCCGCACGGATGACATCAGTTTTACCGTGTTAGCAAATGCTATGAAAGTGGTAGCAGAACAAAGTGTACAAAACGGCCTATTTAATCGCTATGCAGAAGAAATCGAACCGTTACTAGATAGCTTATCCAGCAGCTTTGTAATACACGCTTTTTTGCAACTAGCCGATAACTCGGGAATACTCAGTACTCAAACGGTAAAAAACTTCCAGGAAAATGCACCCCAAGTTGCTCGTTACTTCAATCATTTATTAAATCTTGCTGAACAGGACCAGTCGATCATTGCACAAAGTGAAGGTTGGGAAATTGCACCAGCGGAAGGAATATTACCCACAGCGCTGTGGCGCATTTTAATGAACGATTATCCGGAATATTATCCGCTCATCCAAGCGGTCGGGCGCACGGGCATGCATTTGCCGGACATAATTACCGGTGAACTTTCTCCATCAAAACTGACGTCTGGCGCAGCATCCCGTTCGGCATTTATGCGTCTTGTGCTAAGAGAAAATGGTCGACAGTTAGTCGCAACAATGGTGCAGAATTGGATTAAATCTAATCTGGAGCATTTACCGAAAGGTCAGCGTTTAGGCATTTTCGAGATCAGTTCGGGTTCGCCCATGTTTGCCGCGGAGATCTGCGCGCAACTGGATTTTAACTACAGTGATTTTACCTTTGCCAGCACGTCGGACGACGCACACCAAGAGTCTGCATCACTGCGAGAACGTTATCCTCGTTTCAACACCAGCTTGATTGATGTAAAAGATATTGGAAATACTAACGGAGGGCATTTATCGGCCGTGCCGCGCGCTCCGTTACAACTTGTAATCCTACAGTTAAACTTTGCCTCACTTTCCGATTCGCTGCTTATACTGAGTTATGCGAAATCCCACCTTATTGCCGGTGGCAGCCTGATGTTGATCGGCCAGCATCCGTCCCGATGGACGGATTTTATATTCGGGTGCCAGGTTAATAACGAAATAACGCGCTGGCATACTGCGTCGCCGGAATTCTGGCAAGAACAATTGCACACTATCGGCTTCCTTAATACACAGCATATAAGTTTAGCTCCGGATGCACGATCTGGTCCTTACATTTTAATTTCTCAAGCTGGTATCCAGCAACCGGGTGGAGAACGCATCGATATTCCAGTCGCTAAGCAGCACAACTGGCTAATACTGGCGGATGAGTCGGGCTTCTCCGCCCAGCTTGCCACCTTAATCGCAAAAAAACTGGGGTTAAGAGGAAACCAAGTCAGAATATGCCAAGCGCGCGGCTCAGCTCATATCACCTCTTTATTGCTTGATTCAATAACTCAAGCGCCAACCGCTCCGGTCGATAACATCGTATATCTTACCGGACTCAACTGCGCGACGGACTCAGCAATGGCGCTACTTGAACAGCAGGTTGATCGCTGCTCCGGTGCTGCGGCTCTCATTCAGGCGTGCGAATCCGCACAAGTTAATGCGACCTGTTGGTTTATCACCGCGCACGTGGCTATGAATTTACTGTGTGCGGATTTGATTGCAGATCACCCCAAGTCACGAGACTCAACGATTTCCTTATCGGATTCCGCGCTGTGGGGGTTCGGTCGTACTTTGATGAATGAGGCATCCAATTACTCGGTACGCTTAATCGATCTCCATGCTACTGATGCACTTGATTGTGTTGCGGAGTCATTGGATAGAGAATTGGCGCAGCCTGATCAAGAAACTGAGATAGTACTCAGCTCAAATGGCGCGCGCTACGCACCTCGGCTACGTTCCCAACCTCCACCGATTTCCGACCAGTCACACTCAGTTGATGACCCTACCTTACGATTTGCATTTCAGATCCCAGGACAGTTGCGTAATTTACGCTGGGAGGTACACCCACGGAAAATCCCTGATGAATATGAAATTGAAGTCGAAGTGTGTGCGACAGGTTTGAATTTCAGGGATGTAATGTATGCGCTTGGCCTACTTTCTGATGAAGCTATCGAAAATGGATTTGCAGGTCCAACGCTAGGGCTTGAGTTTGCCGGCGTGGTGTTAAATGTAGGCGAGAAAGGTAGCGGTTTCAAAGCAGGTGATCGCGTAGTCGGATTTGGCCCGTCCAGTTTTAGTAACCGGGTAATCACGCGAACCGATGCCATTTCACTGATACCGGAACATGTTTCGTTTGCCGAAGCCGCTACCATACCGAGCACCTTTCTAACCGTATACTACGCGTTACACCACCTCGCGCAGTTACAGCCCGGCGAGAAGGTGCTTATACATGGTGCAGCGGGCGGCGTCGGAATAGCGGCAATTCAAATTGCTAAATGGTTAGGGGCAGAAATTTATGCTACAGCGGGTTCTGACGAGAAAAGAGATTTTTTACGGCTCTGGGGGATCGAACATATTTACGATTCGCGCTCCCTATCATTTACCGATGAGATTTTGACAGAAACCGAAGGGAAAGGCATAGATGTAGTGCTCAACTCGCTCTCCGGTGAAGCGATTAGCTCCAACTTTCGCGTACTAAAACCGTTTGGTCGTTTTATCGAACTGGGAAAGCGCGACTTTTACGAAAATACTAAGATTGGCTTACGCCCCTTCCGTAACAACATCAGCTATTTTGGCGTCGATGCAGATCAACTTATGCAGGTCCGGCCAGAATTGACCCGCAAATTGTTTGGCGAAGTAATTCAACTATTTGACGAAGGCATATTTCACCCCCTGCCCTATACTGCATTTGAAGCAAATGACATTATTTCCGCATTTCGATATATGCAACAAGCAAAGCAGATAGGAAAAATTGTCGTTACCTATCATCAAGCCGTACATCGAAGTCACTATGCAGTCAAGCCTGCTCAACGAAAACGACCGCTTAAACTTAACGCAGATGGGACTTATCTTGTCACCGGTGGTCTGAGTGGATTTGGGCTTAAAACCGCTGAATGGCTAGTGAACAGAGGCGCCCGACATCTGGTTTTGATCAGCCGTCAGGGTCCAATATCCATAGAAGCAAAAACGGGCGTCTCGTCATTAGAGAAACAAGGTGCACAGGTTCACGCGGTTGCTTGCGATGTTACCGATGCTGCTGCGCTGTCGATTTTATTGCAGCATATTCAGAAAAGCATGCCACCAGTCAAAGGCATTGTCCATGCCGCCATGGTAGTTGAAGACGGCTTAATCCGAAATATGGATGCGGGCCAAATCAGGCGCGTTTTGGCTCCGAAAGTTTTAGGTGCGCTCAATTTGCATCAACTGACCGAAAATGTAAAATTGGATTACTTTATTTTATTTTCTTCAGCGACAACCCTTTTTGGCAACCCGGGGCAAGGTAACTACGTTGCGGCAAATGCCTCGCTCGAAGCCTTAGCCCGAAACCGGCGGGCATCAGGTCTTCCTGCAACATGTGTTCGCTGGGGTGCAATTGATGATGTTGGTTTTCTGGCGCGCAATAAAGCGGTTAAGGATGCATTGCAAAGTCGCATGGGTGGTACGGCGCTTCAATCAGATGTAGCTTTGGAAATGTTAGAGCTCATGTTACAAAATAATAGTTCAGGATTGGGCATACTTGATATGGATTGGCGAGCCCTAGCTCGATTCCTTCCTACGGCAAACTCGGCGAAATATAGTGAAATGGCCCAGAATGACTCAAATACAGATAATGACCAAGACCTTCAACATTTATTGGCTACTTTACCAGCCGAGGAATTACACGAGGTAATTTCCAGCATTATTAAGCATGAAGTAGGTGAGATTTTACGACTTTCTCCAGAAAAGATTGATAATGATCGTTCTATATACGAGTTGGGACTGGATTCGCTAATGGGAGTGGAACTAGTCAGTGCGCTCGAATCCCGCTTGGGGGTTCGAATATCCGTGATGGCAATGAGTTCAACGCCCACTATTAACAAATTAGCTGAACGTATTATCGTTCAGCTTCATGGTACGGATAAACCCGAAATTGGTGAGGCGCATGTAGAGCAATTTGCTAAAAATATTGCTTTACAGCACGGCGTCGAGATATCTGCTGAAGTAGGTAATGATCGGGTGGTGAGTACAGAATCGGTAGCGAAACTGGCCAGAACGGTTCAGTCTGATAGTTCAACGGTTGTTGAGAAAATGATCAAATAATATGGCAACTAAAGAACTCAGCCGTTTGACAGGTCAGTTTAAAGATAAGCTGATTCAACAGGCCTTAAAACGTAAGCTGCATCAGCATAAAAATTCCTTTTCGTGTTCGTCTGTCGAACAGACCCCACCGCCGCCGTCTCTTCAAACAGATAACGCGCACTTTAACCGCTTTCATTCGCACCCCGGGTATCAACAGCTACGCATAATCAATGAGGGCGGAGCTCAACTGGGCATCGCCAATCCTTTTTTTAAGCTTCATGAAGGCATTGCGGGAGCCACGACAAGGATCGGCGGCCAAGAATACATCAACTATGCCAGTTATAACTATCTTGGTCTGAATGGCGATGCACGTGTTTCCAATGCAGCTAAAAGGGCCATTGACCAATATGGCACGTCCGTTTCTGCCAGCCGTGCGGTATCAGGCGAACGTCCAATTCATCGTGAACTGGAGGAAGCTCTTGCGAATGTATATGATGTAGATGATGCCATGGTATTCGTCAGCGGACACGCTGCTAACGTCACTACCATCGGCTATTTATTTGGTAGTAAAGACCTTATTTTGCACGACGAACTCATCCATAATAGCGTGCTTCAGGGCGCATTGTTGTCGAGAGCCAAACGCCTACCCTTCCCTCATAATGACTGGAATAAACTAGACCAATTACTTCACCAGGAACGTCAGCATTTTGAACGCGTGTTGATCGTAGTCGAAGGTATTTATAGCATGGATGGAGATTATCCGGACCTCCCCAAATTTATCGAAATTAAACTTCGTCACCAAGCATTTTTGATGGTCGATGAGGCCCATTCCTTTGGCGTAATGGGTCAAAAAGGACTGGGAATTCGAGAATACTTTGGAATAAAAGGTAACGAGGTTGATATATGGATGGGTACGTTAAGCAAGTCTCTGGCTGGATGCGGCGGCTATATTGCTGGAGAGACGGCTTTAATTGAACATTTGAAGTTTCTCGCCCCAGGATTTCTCTATAGCGTCGGTATAGCACCACCCCTTGCCGCGGCGTCACTGGCCGCATTACGGTGTATGCTCGAAGAGCCTCAACGTGTGGCTACCCTGCAAGAGCGCGGGCAGTTATTTCTTAGCATGGCTAACGCTGCTGGAATTAACACAGGAACAAGTAAAGGTTTGGCTGTTATTCCCGCCATTGTCGGAAGCTCAGTAAAAGCCGCCCGTCTTTCTGCTGCACTATTTCAGCAAGGCATCAATGCGCAACCGATACTCTATCCCGCCGTCCCTGAAAAATCTGCTCGCTTACGTTTCTTTATTTCATCGGAACATAGCGAAGCACAAATACAAAAAACGGTTGAAGTATTGGCCGCCGAACTTAGTTAATCTATCTCAAGAGCAGACTACAAATTTGATTCCAGTTTTAAGAATTCTCCTCATTGCGGATAAGTCTTAGTAGTGGCGAGCAATTTATAAACCGAGACATAATGAACAATGCTTTAAGAATGGTAGGGCTAAGCTTCGTATTGGTTAATTTTGGTTCCCGTACAAATTTATCATCGATTATTATTCCGTCTAAATCCATAAAGCTAAAATTTTAGTGTGCGCCCATCATACGGACGTCGCGGTAATGACTGCATTCCGACGACGAAATTATCTGCGCTGGTTCTTGCGACGCTAACCTTAACGCCAAATTCGTACTTCTTGTGTGCTTTGCCTTTGGCAATGTATTCCACTTCTGGTGCTTGAACGCTGCAGAGTTTATCGTTATCTTGACGTTATTGAACATGGACGTGTTTCGTGGTCGTTAACAACTTGGCGAATCGTTTCATCCATTCGGGTTGCGCCTCCAGTTTGCGTTCAATATCGCGAATAACGCGTCCCAAATAGGTGCGCAAACTCTTCTGCTTATTTCTTGCGCGCTTTTACTCAGGGGCGTGTGCATAGCGTCCATTCATGAGTAACGCGTTTTTACTTAGCCGTTCGTAACTTTGACGTAACGCAAGCTCACAACGTTTGGATTCTCGCACCAGAGCAGCACGGGCTTTATGATACAGCTTAGCGTCGGTCGGGAAAGCGACCGCTTTGCCTTGTACAGTCGTATCTACATTCGCGGCTTACAGTGAGCTTGATTTAATTGCTTTACTTTTCAAGCCTGTCTGAATCATCATTCGC
>JAJNBE010000050.1 GCA_021155915.1 Solimicrobium sp.
TGTTGACAGCGGTGGAATGTACACAGGTACTTCAGGTACTTCGTCCAATAAATGTGACTTTACCGGTAAATTTACCCCAAGGTCGAAGGTAAACGTATTTGACATTACCCTCCATTTTGGTGGAGCTCCTTGTCTTTTCCCCAATCAATCCGGATCTGGTATTGGTATAGTCACATTAGACGATCAGGGTCAACATCATTTAGTTCTGGCCGGGGTTCTTCCTTCTTCAAAAACGCCACAGGTGGGCAGTACTTTCCATGCTGTGCGCTGAAAAAGCTAAGCTTCAACCGAGGTTTTCCATTAGGACGAAGACAAGTGCGCTTCTTTTAAGTTGTTTGGCAAGGAGCGCCGACGCGGCCCCCTATATGGCGCAAGGAAAAGCAACGCAGCCCAGGCAACTTAAAAAAAGTGCAATTGCCCTCGTAGCGTTGCTGCAACTCGCGATAATGTTCTGAGTTTTCTAGTTAATGTTCATCAGCTTGTCCACGAAGTTGTAGCGGTCTAATGGAAGACCTCGGTTCGAATAACGATAGGAAAAATCGGGGTTACGGCCCCATTTTTTGTGTTATAAAAATAGTAAGTATTTGTAATTCGTGGTAATCTCTAGCTTATTTGCTTTTCGCTATTTAAAAGATAATCTACGCTGTGTTCAATTAATATGCATAATCTAAGAAACCTCATGCGTTCCGCAATCCTCATTTTTTTGAAATAAGAAAACAATGTCGCAAATTTAAAGGGAATTTTATGAATGGCAACCCTAATTCACAATGGTCTCCTGCTTCGGCAAGAAGCTTCGCAAGACAATTTTCGTGTCCGTCTGAGCGCGCTGGACAAATGCCTAAATATGGTGCGAATCATTTAAATGACTTAGGCAAAATGTTCGCCGGATTTTATCAGCTGGTTAGTCCAGCCGAAATTGCTTCCAAAGAAGCGGACCTTAATAGGATTAATGTGGCGGTAAAAAATGTATTGGACGGATATATCTTCCATGGACGTCCCGTGGACCGACAAATTGAAGTGCCCTGCAAAATAAATCGAGAAAACAAAATAATGGTTTTGCAGAGAATGAAACCAAATGATAAAAATGGCGGCGTGGAAGTATTCCTAAAGGAAGAATGTAGCCAAAGCTATCCTTTAGACAACATTAGAAACTTTCAAAATTTATTTTTAAGAATAAAGAATGAATTAGGAACTGATGAATTTTCAAGCGAAAGTTACGGCCCATTTACAGAATTTATTGATCCCGGTTTTGACGAGGGTGATGAATCTGCTATTTTAGATAAAACGGACAAAAGTTCCAACAAACCGCCCAAAGTCTGGTCCCCTAGAGATGTTTCCGATCTATCTACCTCTTCCTCGAAATCATTTTCCTCCTCTTTTTGATTATAAGAACTCATCTAGGGCTCGCCTGGCGCTTAGGTTTATAGGATTATGAACAATAAACTTCAAAAACACTTAGGTGTTAAAGAACTGCTCGCCTACTATATATCCTCTGTAGTAGGCGCTGGAATACTCATTATTCCCGGGGTCGCTGCACAAATCGCCGGACCGGCTTCACTCTTGGCGTGGGTAATGCTGGCTGTCATTTCTGCGCCGGTTGCGATTACCTTTGCAAAAATGGCGATTCTTATTCCGGACAGCGGTGGAGTTCCTTCATTTGTTGAGCGAACATTTGATCCCCTTCTGGGAAAATCAATGGCGATACTGCTAACGTTGACCATGATAATCGGAAACCCAGTAATGGGACTTGCCAGTGCTTTCTATTTGAGAGACTTGATAGGCTATGAACCCTATTTAATTCCATGGGTTGGTTATGGATTTATGCTCTTATCGATAACTTTCAATTTAGTTGAAATACGAATGGCAAGTAAAATTCAATCTTTTGCCCTCTACTTTCTAGTTATTGGCCTAATCATTCTCGTTCTACTGGCTCTTCCAAAAACCGATCTCAAGAATATGACGCCGTTCTTCCCACAAGGACTTAGTTCAGTCGGGTCGGCTATGGTCATATGTTTTTTTTCGTTTTTGGGCTGGGAAAATGTCTCCTCCGTTTCCGAAGAAGTCAAAAACCCAGAGGATACCTTTCGTAAGACCATTCCCTGGGCGATTTTTTGCGTGGGTGGATTGTACATACTCATCGCATGGGTGTACCTAGCCGCTGTGCCAGCGGGATTGAGACTTGATAATCCGACTGTACTCGTCCCTATATTACAGACGGTGTTCGGAAACAATATTGCCATGGCTGGCAGCCTGGTTGCCGTAATTCTGCTAATACTTGCCACTAACTCCTGGGTTCTTGGCGCGTCAAGACAAGTCTATTCCCTGGCAAGGAATAATGTGCTCCCTGCGACTTTAAGTAGTCTAACTGGATGCTCCGGTATACCCAGAAATGCATTATTGTTCTTAGCATGCGGATATGGCTTAGTTACCTTATGCATATCGAACGCAGGTTGGTCTGAAGAGTGGCTAATTAGATTAGCCAATTCTAATTTCATGCTAATCTATTTTGGCGCTTTTACTGCCGGGCTAACTATTTTTAAAAGCAAAAAAATGAAAGCATGCGCATGGCTAGCGATTTTCGCAACTGTGAGCTTCGCGCCTTTCTTTGGCTGGATGATTTTAGTGTCATCTTGCTTAATGGCTATTTGTTATGCCTGGTTGTTCTATCTTTCAAAAAGAAGGCGCAAAGCATTTTCGTAATTGGCTGAACTATACCTCTTCGGTATTGCGCACGTCTAAATACGGCTGTGCAACTCCCCCGTTTTTCCTGTGTTCTCCGGTTACGCCGTAGCCCCTAAGCTTCTTAGTATCCTAGCAGAACAAAGAACGAAGTCCAAACTCTTCGGCTGATCTAACTCTGCCGTAGCAGCGGCGCGACAATTCTATCCGTCAGAAATGAAGTAATGAGATGTGAGCGCGCCCTGCCAAGAATACAACAAAAAAACTGCATAGACATCAGGTCCACGCAGGTTTTGGTAATACATATACTGTCTAGAATTAATTTCTGACCACTTAAGAAGTCATATCATGCTTTACCGACCGCACTAATAAAGTACTTGGTATTTTAGAAATTTGAATACACCCTGAATATCCCCCCTAAAAATTTCCTTAATGCATACTGAGCTTACTCAGAAAGAAGGGGGTAATGCTTTATCCATCATTGCCATTATATTTTGAGTTGCACCATGTCTCACAAGTGGAGGATTTTGGTGAGGTACTACAGCTCCAGGATTTATTTACAAGAGCTCCCCTCAACATTATTTTGATCAGGATTCATGCGGTCGTATATTATCTAGCGAGCTACAAAATTACCCAGTCCAACATCAGCATGTGCATTCTGTGCATTATTTTCGTGTACAGCAGGGTTTTGTATTGCATTAGCTTCATCATTTATACCCGCATCTATAGCCATCCAGAGGGTCTTATTCCCGCATCCATAATTTTTTTAATCTCTTCATGGCGATTTGCATGTGCGAATATCATGCTCGACAAAACGGCGGAACAAGTGAAAACGTCGCTTCCATCTTCGTTCTTGCCTCCTAACAATCGTTTCATCCAATCTGTGAAATTGTTTTTTTGCGTTTGTTCATTGTTGCCGTATACGCTTGGATCCAATTCATGTGCCATGATCATTAAGCCTGCTGCATATTCTCTGATTGCTTCGGGCGACCCTTCTTCCGAGCCAAAGAAATAGGAGGAAGACAATTTGACAAATACGGCAGCAAGAGAAAATAGCCCCCGCGCTTTGTCTGCATCTGTTGAAGTTGACATACTTAAAGCATTGACGAGCTCTTCATAATGTTCTCTGGATATTGATTTAGCCGCATTTGTTACTTGATCATTTATTGGTCGATAGACGACTTCAGAGAGCAGCGGCCTGAAAATAGTCTTTAACGTATCCTGATTAAGCTTGGTGGTTAAATTGTATTGTTGAGGCTTTGAACCATTAGTGTATAAGGTTGACACCTTCAAGGCATCATCAAAAAGAGGTAAATAATTCATGGTATGGTGATCAAGATGAATTGTATTTAATACCTCAGATAATTTATTTCTGTTCAGATGGAATTGATAAGCCGCTTTGAACAGTGTAAATATCTGAAATGTCTCAGTTAATTTTTGATCACCCGTTGCCTCACCATTTTTTACAAAATATACCGTGTCCCAATCTGCATCGCTAGCTGCTGTGAGCATATCTTGCATCTGTTTTTGACCCAATAGAAGGTGGTAGTTTGTATTTTCTACACCCCGGAAGAAAACAAAGGCTAAGCCCATATCCTCTGGGTCATTTATGTCACCAAAATTACGTTCCATATGATGCTTACCAACACGAAGTTCAGGAAGATCTAGATACTCTGTGTAAAGCTCCACTGCCTGTTCTTTCATGCTAATGCTGGATTCAGTACAGAGCTTTACCAACTGAACAAAGAAGCTGTTGTTTTCTAACATGAACGCAGCTTTACCCTCTCCCTTTTCTTTCACAATATCCAAAAACAATTGAAGTAATGGTGTGCTATTAACATTGAATGCAAATGCATTCGCTGCCTTTACGACTGTGCTCAATAATTTCTCTTTTATGAATAGTTTGATCTTGTCATCATTGGTGTAAATGGGATTTTTCACCAAAACATCCACGAATGCTTCATAGACGCTTGAAATATCGGTATCTCCTAATGAATCAATAATCTGATGCATCAGACGTACCTTAATGGGAACCGGATACTCACCATTGTTATCCATATATTGGTCATTCATACTATTGACCACTGTCAATAGGCTCAATCTATTCGTTATGTGATTTAGTTGTCTATCCAAAATGTCCTGAGTCCATATTTCAGGAAGAGCAAGGGTAATTTTTGCACCTTTTAAAATGGTACCGCCATTGAATGAAAAACGAGTGCCTACATTGCTAATTGTTGCATTGGTGAGATTCGTCCCGCGCAGACTCAGCCACGTCATTCCACTTAAAGTCACTTCACTCAAATCTTTCCCGTTTGCATCATAATCCTCAAAACCGTTCATTACACCTAAATTTGCTCCACACAAATTCTTTGCCTTAAACAGTTTCAGACCAGTTGCATCCACTCCGTTCAGATTCGCGCACCCGAGATTAGTGCCGTCGACTTTTGTAAACATCATTCTCGCTCCGGCCAAATTCGCCATCCAGAGATTCGCGTTGGTCAGATTTGCGTTGAGCAGATTTGCCCCACTCAGATTTACCCCGCTTAATATTGCGTTGCCCAATTCGGTAAAATTCAGACTCGCCCCGCTCAAATTTGCCCCACTCAGGTTGGAACGAAGCAACTTTGTCCAGTTCAAATTCGCTCGACTCAGATCTACTCCACTCAAATCCATATTGCTCAGATCCAATCTCTCCAGATTCCATGCTGGCTTCCAACTAGGTTTACTTTTATTTAGAAACTGCGCAAAAGTCATCAGCAATGTTTCATCTCCGTATACGTCATTCCGATAAATTGAACCTGCCCTTGCAAAAATCTGGTAAGTACTCCCTTCATCTGGATCAGTCGGAAAGACGACCACTTCCTGGAATCTGTTCGCCCCAACTTTAAAAGCCGCTAAAATGCCATTTTTTTTAGCCCCTAGCCCTGCAATACTATTTTGTATCTCTCTTAAACCGTCGTGGCTTACCGCTAACAACCAATTAATATTCGCAAATTCTCCAAAATTCATTTGTTCAATGGACGAGTCAGACAGGCTGCCTTCAAGTTTTTGCTGACATAGTTGATAAACATAGTCAGCCCCCAGATTGTTGACACTACGAAATACGGCGTCGAGAATGTACGGAGTTACCCGGCCAGATGCAAATGTATTTGCATTGACGGAATTCGTGTTTAGTTGAGAATATTGAGGAACAAATGAAAAAGGATATGGGCGAATCATCAGTTTCTTCTCTTAAATAATTTAAGTTTTGGGGGGAAATTGTCAGCTTAGATAGCTAAATCAACGGCAAACGAACAACAAAAGTATATTGAATTGGGAAAAGAAAGAGTATTGTGGATTCCACCTACTGCAGTTGCTGGCTAAAAACTAAATCAGAACTCTTCAGCACTAGGACTTATATTGCCACAATGAGGGAAGGTTCGATCATTACCGTATTCTTAATAAACATCGAACAACAATTACCCTGTGGCAAACATTAAAAAACCGTCTAAACTATTACTGGCATTGGATTTGCTTCATATCACTTCGACATATAAGTTGCGGCCATCTGCTAGCTCATAGGGCTTGTCTTAGGGTTTGGCGTTTCTGGTTTATATATCTGAAGGGGGATTAACTAGTTTAGGCATTTTGGAGACATTTATTTATAGGGGCATGTTACATGCTCCCATAAATGAATGCCCCCAAAAAAATTGGGCTCTCAAGGTTCCACTTGATACTGCTAGAAGCAAAAAACCGCATTTTACTAGGATAGATGCGGGTTTTCGATATGGCTTGGTACTGCTTAAAACTAATTTCTGGCGGAGACTTAGGGATTCGAACCCTAGATGCAGGGTTAAGCCCGCATGCTTCCTTAGCAGGGAAGTGCCTTCGACCGCTCGGCCAAGTCTCCACACTCTTCAAATAACTAGTTACTTATAGAATTTGAAGACAAGCATCATAGCCGTTCGACTTCTACTGGTCAAGAGAAAAGCTGGAAATTCTAAGCTATTCCATCAGAATTTGAACGCATACATTTTACACCGTCACTGCCATGGGATTTTTGGTAGGAATCCCACATGGTTAATAACGAAGAAAGTTACCGTTATTTATTTGCCTGTAAGTATAAAATGGCTGGCGTTAGATGCTACTGGATTACTACCAATATGGGGGAATAACGATGGTGAGATAAGTGGAAAATTTACCGCAATTAATGTCTACGACGATCTTGCTGGGGTAGCCCTGCGTAAAATTTAAGCTGGGCTTTCCATATCAAACGCTTTATGCAACGCGCGCACGGCCAATTCCATATATTTTTCGTCTATCAGCACTGATATTTTTATTTCCGAAGTGGAAATCATCTGAATATTGATGCCTTCTTCCGACAACGTCCGGAACATTTGGGAAGCAATGCCGACATGGCTGCGCATTCCAACGCCTATTACGGAAACTTTAGAAACCTTAGCATTACCGATAATGTCCGTTGTCATGATATGTTGTTGAACGCCATTCGCCAAGACTTGCATGGCTTTTGTGTAATCATGACGAGATACGGTAAAGGTAAAATCTGTCTTTCCTTCAACCGATTGATTTTGAATAATCATATCAACTTCAATATTTGCGTCGGCTACCGGGCCTAAGATTTGGTAAGCAATTCCGGGCCGATCGGGCACGCCAAAAACGGTGATTTTAGCTTCATCACGACTGAAGGCGATGCCAGTAATGTTGGCTTGTTCCATGTGCGTATCTTCCTCAAACGAAATTAGGGTGCCGGAATTTGCTTCTATTTTCAACGGTATTAATGGATCAGTTAGTGACGATAAAACACGTGTCGGCATTCTATAGTTACCGGCAAATTCAACGGAACGGATTTGCAATACTTTCGATCCCAGCGAGGCCATTTCAAGCATTTCTTCAAAAGTCACCGTATTTAAACGACGTGCTTCGCTGACCACACGAGGGTCCGTCGTATAGACGCCATCGACATCAGTGAAAATCAAACATTCCTGTGCGTTTAATGCAGCAGCCACTGCTACAGCAGAAGTGTCGGATCCCCCACGGCCAAGTGTAGTAATGTCTCCATGCTCGTTAACGCCTTGAAAGCCTGTAATGATAACAATTTTCCCTATTTCCAAATCACGCTTAACTTTGATGTCATCAATACTGTTGATACGCGCTTTAGTGTGGGAACCATCGGTTTTAATAGCGACTTGCCAGCCCGCATAAGAAACCGCTTGCTTTCCAATTGCATGCAATGCAATCGCTAGCAGTCCAACAGAAACCTGTTCGCCGGTAGCAGCAATAACATCGAGTTCACGAGGATCTGGATGCTCAGAAATTTCTTTAGCTAATCCAATTATTCGATTGGTTTCTCCAGACATGGCAGAAGGAACCACCACAATTTGATAGCCGGCGTCGTGCCATTTGGCAACGCGCTTAGCGACGTTCCTAATGCGCTCAATTGAGCCCATCGACGTTCCGCCGTATTTATGAACAATTAATGCCATAGTAAGTTGAGGATAATGAGTGAGACAAGCAGGAAGCAAAAAGAAAAACAGCCGCCAACTTTACATGTTGCAGCGCAAAATAACAAGCTGGCGTATGAAGTAAGTCAGGGTTGTTTTATCATAATTTACCTGCATATCCTCACTTATCACCTCCCCTCCTTTCGGCGGACTTCCAATACGGTTGACTCATTAACCTCATCATTATCTATTTTCCTTAATAATTAAATATAAATGGTGGCTGTTGCCATAGGTTTATGCTACTGGATTCCCAACAAGAGCGTTTGGGAATGACGTTCGACGGTTATTGGGTATTTTTCTAAGAAGGATGAATAAAAGTGGTAAAGTTATTAGGTATTTTTCTAAGAAGGATAACGATGACGATTTGATGGAACAGCCTGACAAGTAAATACGAAGTAATTTACTCTAACGATTGCCAGCGCAAGGTGATGCAATTGTCCCCCATTGTCTGAAAGTCGCCATGCACGCCAACTCCTGCAGCAAAAAGCAGATCATTTCCGACAAAAATAAACGGCAACCTTTCGCGCTGCCAATAAGGAATTCCATTGGTCTGATAATGGCTTTTAATGCTGCGAGTGGGACGATTTATTGCTAACTTTAGGCGTTCGCCACCTTGCCTTGCACGGAGCTGTAATTGCTGCTTTAGGAGCCAAGTGCGATCGATGCCTGGTTGCCCCGCTGTTACCGGATCAAAAAATAGCGTCCCGAAAAATGCGGGAAAGCACAAACTAACCTCCCCTTTCCAAACAACATCTTGCGTTTCCGGTGGAGGCTTAGCGCAGGTGGCAATGCTAAGCTGTTGTCGATAACGATAAACTTCAATCTCCCCATGCTTTACGCAAACTTGGGCATCATCACGTGCATGTAGCAACTGCTTACGCATCTCTGCTAAACGAGCGGTGGCAGGCATTTTCACGTGATGAGTGGCTAACCAATAACGCAATACGTTATCGATTCGCGCATCTGGCAGCTTCTCCAGTTGAGTAACATTCAAGTCGGATTGGGTAATAGATGACGAGACGCAAGAGAGATAATCTTGTTCTGCCAGTTGTTCTAATAAATAAAGTGCTGATTGCGCATGGTGCGCGGTACGGGAAAAACGTGTTTGGTATCCTGGGAAATGTTGTGCCAATATAGGCATAATTTGATGCCGTAATGCATTGCGTTTGAAGAACACATCGATATTCGATTCGTCGTCAATATGGCTGATCTGATGTTCAGCGGCATAATTTTCCAGCTCTACGCGAGTACATTCCAATAACGGACGGGCCAATAGTAACGTTGGACTACCCAACAGTCCTTCCGCAACATGACACTGCTGCATACCGCATAACCCTGGAACACCAGTTCCACGCAGCAGTTGCAACAACATGGTCTCAGCCTGGTCATCTTGATGATGTGCGGTAAGAACCATGTCGATTTGATGACGACGACACAGTTCGCCTAAGGCAGCATATCGCTTTTTTCTTGCAGTCGCTTCCACGCCCTCCGCGCTTGTTCTTTCTAGTTGCACATAGGCTGCCTCAAATGGCAGACCTAGTTTTTTACATTCTTGCTGACAATGCTCAGCCCACTTATCAGCATTGGCACTAATACCATGGTGGATGTGAAAAACGATTAAATAGGTCGCATATTTTTTGGCAAAATTCGCGCAGAGATGTAACAAAACCGATGAGTCTAAACCGCCACTGTATGCAATTGCCATGCGGTGTTGTGATAGATTCGATAGCTCTGTTAGTTGTGCTAGGTCCGTACAAGAATCATTCGAACAGATGCGCTGAAGGACGAGGTTGAAGCGTGATTGCATTGTCAAGTTTGGTATTTTCTTCATGCGTGGCAAAGCTTAGGGCAAAGAGATTGTCACTTCTTCATTAACCGGATAAGTGGAGACACACTAACATGAAATTGAACCATTAACTATTGTCTTGTAGATGGGCCTATCACTTTATCAGCTCCCCTTCTAAACAGAAAGTTAGGCTGATTAAACGATAGCTCAACGAATTGTGTGCCTGCAACAGCGGTACAAAAAGTTACTAGAAAAGTTGAATAAGACCTACAAAAATAGGTTAAATGAAACAACTCTTGAAAAATCTTTTGGATAAAAAAAAACCTTCCTAAAATCACTCTCTGATCCAACCTTTCGATGAGGCATTTTTTTCAAATAATGCAAAATGAAGTCTGCGCCTGGCGACAACTATGAGAATGAAATACTTTAACGATCAAAAAGATAGCTTCCCGACTATACGACTTTAAAGCAGATTTTTTACTATCATAGGGATAAGTTCTTTAGGAAGTAAGGAGACATTAGAAAACGGCTCATTTTGAGACCACGCTTCACTTAATAGCTTAAATTTCTCCCAGGGATTATGCTCTTTTATTAATTTCTTAAGTTGATTCCACGAGTTATCAGTGATCTCAAGGCAATTGTGGTAGACCGTTCCATATCCTGGTGTCAGGTCTGTCAAGGGAGAAAAGAATTGAGCCAGACAAGAATGTTTTACCGCCTCTGCAAATCTCTCGTTATCGCTTTGATTCATTGGACGAATTAGGAATTTCTCATGATTAAGGCTACTCGCCACATAACGTAGTGGGATTGTATCGGGCACGCCAAGCATCTTATTCAGTTTTGCTTCGATTATTTCCCTTGCCTGATTATATTGATGAAACTCATAACGAAAAAATTCCCAACATCTACCCGTTGATGACGATATTTTAAAGTCAAGGCTCTGCACTACTGCCAATAAGGCTTCTTCCTTTCTCACTTTGTAAAAAAGCGGTAAATCGTAATCAGCGAAAACACTTAAGATCCATCTGAGCGCATTGGTATCTGTGGGATCTTGCAAAGAAAGAATTTTATTATGTAAAAGATTAGCCAAAATTTGATTAACTTCACTGGCTGATTTTTCTCCCAGCGAATTATGATACAAACTGTGGATAGCAATAGGGTTACCTTCCTGTACCTCCTTAAATAATATTTTCCAAGCCGTTTCGTAATATTGATTTATCAATTCCTGCTTAGCCTTTTCTCGGGAATAAATGTTACCCAAGGCAACAAATATTTGACCCTTCAAAGGCGAAATCTTCCAGACACCTGCACAGGCGGCAGCAGCTTCCAGACTCTTTTTTGCTTCAACGTTACCAAGCTCAGCGGCCTCTATATAGTATTTAATAGCATTATTATAAGCACACCTATTCGGAATCCTGAAATTGGCTGATTTTGCATATTCATTTTCAAAGGACTTCGCCATTTCCAAAGGCTTAGAAGAAAGATCTATAAACAATAGTGATTTCAGCGCTTTTATTTTTTCGCCGGTTTTCTCATTATTTTCGGAAATCCCGAAATTACAAATTTTGAATAGCAGTTCTGTTTCACTACCTTTTAGATAAAAGTCAGATGAGAATAAAGGTCTGTCAAAAAAATCCCCGGCAATTTGCTTTATCTCATCTGCAAGACCCGGATTTTCTCGACAACACTCCTCTAAGCTAATGGAAAACATATTGCAGCGAAAGCCACTGTATGTTATTAGTTTTGCAATATTTGCGGGATCACAATGCTGGAACACTAATTCCATCATTTTCATAAATGGCTGATTCTCTCTTACCTTATGCAATTCGCTTGCATAACATTCTGATCGGTGATTAAAATTGTCCAGCTGACTTGTCGGTAGTGGTTGGATAGACGAAGACTTAGAAGAGGCGATAGATTGCATGGGTAGGTCCTTAAGGTAATAAAATTTACAATTTAATCAGTAGAGATATTGTAAATTGAGCTCCACCCGTGGAAATCCGTACTTTCCACATTGCGAGGAATACCTACATCCTTTATGTAGAGGTTATCTTTTGCTCTTTCTTAATTTGTAATTGGTAAATCCATATTGCCCCTGCCCACCTTTAACCCCAACCCTTCGATTTTTGGGGGACGATGGATTACCATGGCCCATCTGAGTTATATGAGCGACAAAGCGTTGAAAGACCAATATGATCGTCGAATTAGTTAAGAGCAACCGAAAACACGGAGGCGAAACCGATCAGATGCGATCGTAATAACGTGATCCGTGAAAATGATATGTAATCGAATGATCGACGTGTCAGAAACAAACTACATGACAATTAGTAACACCGCGCAAAGCAATCGAGCTAGCGCGGGAGATGCAGAATCTCTTCCTAGTCCGTACTTTTCATTTCCTTAAATTTACCATAACTCATTAACTTTTCATGGCGAGCTGCAAGGAGATCTTGGGTTTTTACCCCATGAAATTGACGCAATGTATCTGCCAACGCACGCTTGACTAATACGCACATCTGTTTGCGATCACGATGTGCCCCGCCCAATGGTTCAGTGATGATTTTATCAATTAAACCCATCGCTTTTAAACGATGTGCCGTTAATCCCAAAGCTTCTGCAGCATCCGACGCGCGCTCGGAGGTCTTCCAAAGAATAGAAGCACAGCCTTCAGGAGAAATCACGGAATACGTAGCATACTGCAGCATTAATACTGCGTCGCCCACTGCCAGTGCCAACGCACCACCCGACCCCCCCTCACCAATAACCGTGGCAATCAAGGGTACTTTCAGTCCCGCCATTACAAACAAATTGTGGCCAATAGCTTCCGACTGACCGCGTTCCTCTGCGTCAATCCCTGGCCATGCGCCGGTGGTATCAATAAAAGTAAAGATCGGCAAATTGAATTTTTCAGCTAGCTTCATAAGGCGCATCGCTTTGCGGTAACCCTCCGGTTTAGGCATTCCAAAATTACGTAATGCACGTTCTTTTGTATCGCGCCCTTTTTGGTGGCCCATTACCATACACGCCTGACCATTAAAACGCGCCATGCCACCCACAATTGCCATGTCATCGGCAAAACTTCGGTCGCCGTGCAATTCATGGAAGTCAGTAAAAATTTCGTGGATGTAATCGAGTGTATAAGGGCGCTGTGGATGGCGGGCGATTTGTGAAACCTGCCAGGGTGTTAATTTGGCATAAATATCTTTGGTTAATAACTGACTTTTTTTAGTGAGACGATCAATTTCTTCTGAAATATCCACAGCTGAATCGTCTTGTACAAAACGTAGTTCGTCAATTTTTGATTCAAGATCAGCAACAGATTGCTCAAAGTTCAAAAATGTTATTTTCGTCATTCTTTGTTCTTTCAATTAAATTACTTATGCAGGAATGGTGTTTCCCCGAGTTCTGCCCACATTTTTTAGATAAGGTAAACCTCGGCGGCAAAAACCCAGTTATCCGCCCCCCGATCAGGTAACCATCAATACTCAACAGCAGCCGGATCTAAACTACGCCACAAATACCAGGTTGCTACCGTTCGCCATGGATCCCAATTGGCAGCAACTTCCCGCGCATCGCTTCGTGACACCGGTTCGCCTGAAAAGTAATTAATACTAATTCCTTTCAGCAGGCCCAGATCATCAAGCGGCAAAATATTAGGCCGCAACAAATTAAAAATCAAAAACATTTCTGCAGTCCAACGCCCTATGCCGCGAATTTGCACCAGCTCTGCGATAACGTCTTCATCAGACATCGTCGCCCATTTATCTATATGCACGCGTTTTTCTTCAATATGCAAAGATAAATCGAGAATATATTCCGTTTTCCTTTTTGACAAACCACATCCCAATATTTGCTCTGGGCCAGCTCCCATTACCTTGGCAGGTGTACAGGTTGTACACACCGTCAAGAATCGCCCCCAAATGGCATCAGCCGCCTTCGTCGAAATTTGCTGACCAATAATAGAACGACATAACGTTACAAAAGGGTCGCCTCGTCCGGCAAGACGTAGGTCCCCAAATTGCGGAATTAATTTACGCATGATCCGGTCGCGCTTCATTAATTCCTGCTTTGCTTGTTCCCAATACATTGGAAGCTCACGGTTAGGTTGAAGAATCATGCTCGGCGCCATTCGGTAATGCCACCTGGCTTATCTTCTAACAAAATATTATTGGCTAATAATTCGGCACGAATACGGTCGGATTCGGCGAAATCCTTAGCTAGTTTAGCTTCCGTACGGGTCGCAATTTTCGCCACGATTTCTGATTCCGCCATCCCATTTTTCTGGTCAGCATGCAGAAATTCTTGCGGGTCCCTTTGTAAGAATCCTATTATTTTTGCCAATAATTTTAGTTGGCGCGCTAACGTAACGGATTTAGTTTTATTTACTTCAGTCGCTAATTCGAACAATGTCGCCATTGCAAGCGGGGTATTAAAATCGTCGAGCATAGCTGCGTAAAATTGCTTTGCGAAGTTTTCAGTAAGATCCAGCGGCAAATTATCAGGTGGGACTGCCTTTAAGGCCGAATATAACCTTTTTAGTGCCGCTTTGGCATCGTCTAGATTAATATCGGAATAATTGATCTGGCTGCGATATTGCGCCCGTAAAATGAAAAATCGTATTACTTCTGGGTCGTATATCTTTAAAACCTCACGAATAGTAAAAAAATTCCCTAGTGATTTTGACATTTTTTCATCATCGATTCGCACAAACCCATTGTGCATCCAATAATTGACGAACTGATGCTGATGCGCTCCTTCCGACTGCGCAATCTCATTTTCATGGTGAGGGAATTGCAAATCCTGTCCGCCACCGTGAATGTCAAACTGCTCACCCAGTAAATCTTCTGCCATTGCTGAACATTCGATATGCCAGCCTGGCCGACCGGCTCCCCATGGCGACGCCCACTTCGCATCTTCCGGTTCACTCTCTTTCGCAGATTTCCAAAGTACAAAATCGAGTGGATCGCGTTTGGCGGATTGTACATCTACCCGCTCGCCTGCACGTAAATCATCTAACGATTTTCCAGATAATTTGCCATAATTTGGAAAGTTCCGAACAGAAAAATTCACGTCCCCGTCGCTGGCCTGATAAGCCAATCCGTTCTTTTGCAATTTTTCAATTAGAGTAATCATGTGCGGAATATGATCCGTCGCACGAGGTGCGTGATCGGGTAACTGCACACCCAACGCCGCAGCGTCTTCCTGCATATAGTGTGTATAGCGAGTGGTTAAAGCAGAGATAGATTCGCCATTCTCCACAGCGCGAGCAATAATTTTGTCGTCGATATCCGTAATATTTTGCACATAGGTGACGTCATAGCCAGTTGCACGTAGCCATCGCTGCACCATATCAAAAACAACCATAACACGTGCATGACCAATATGACAGTGATCATAAACAGTCATACCGCATACATACATGCGCACCTTGCCAGGTTCAATAGGAATAAAAACTTGTTTCTCGCGCGACAAAGTGTTGAAGATTTTTTGAACGTTCATGGAGTGAGTTAAATAAGTTACTGCTAAGGTTACTGAAATAATCTTTATCTGATCTTATCCATTTTTTGATAAGATGTCTCCCGGCGCAGCGAAACCAGAAAAAAACGGACATTGAGTATAACATCTCAGCGATTTTTGTTCGTACCAATGTAAAAAGCTTGTTTATTTCACCCTTCTTCGATTGAAACAGCGTCATAGCCCAGCAATAATTTGTTATTTTAATCCTTCAAATACCTGAAAGAATACATCATGGCCGTCTTACTAACCACTAATCATGGCACTATCAAAATTGAACTCGACGCAGAAAAAGCACCGAAAACAGTGGCTAATTTTTTAGCCTATGTTAATGACGGTTTTTACAATAACACTATTTTTCATCGTGTTATTGATAACTTCATGGTTCAAGGCGGGGGCTTTGAACCTGGTATGAAACAAAAGGCAACCAAAGCGCAACTTGAGAACGAAGCAAAAAATGGCTTAAAAAATGTAAAATATTCTATCGCCATGGCCCGCACTTCTGAGCCCCATTCGGCCTCCTCGCAATTTTTCATAAACACCTCTAGCAATAGTTTCCTAGACTATCCTGGTCAGGATGGGTGGGGATATTGTGTTTTTGGCAATGTTGTGGAAGGGATGCCGGTTGTTGATAAAATTAATTCTGTCAAAACTGCACGCAGTGGAATGTTTCAGGATGTACCAGCGGAAGATGTACTGATCCTGAAAGCCGAAGTCATCTAAAGTTAATGGATAAACCAACAATTTGTCTTCAAAAAGCGCAACCAAAACCGTTCGCGCTTTTTATTTCTGATCTTCACCTACAACCGGAAATGCCCGCCACCACGGCCGCTTTTCTGACATTTCTGAAAAAGCATGCCATCCAGGCAGAACGCCTTTATTTACTCGGGGACATTTTTGAGTATTGGGCGGGCGACGACGACCTCGCGTCACCTTTCCCTCAACAAATTGCACAAGCTTTACGGCAAGTTAGTGATGCCAGCGTAGAGACATATTGGATCGCGGGCAACCGTGATTTCTTAGTTGGGAAAAAATTCGCGGAAACAAGTGGGATAACATTACTTGCTGATCCGCATATTTTTGAATATAACGGGGCGAATAAAACAACGCGTTATCTCCTTACCCATGGCGATCTTCTTTGCACTGATGATATTGCGTATCAATGTTTTCGTGCCGAAACACGGCATCTTGATTGGCAAAGTGCATTTTTGGCTAGGCCGTTACATGATCGAAAATCCATCATTGCCATGATGCGTAAACAAAGTCGGTTGCATCAGCAGGAACATTTACAGCACTGGGAGTCGATTATGGATGTGAACCAGGAAGCCGTTGCCAACTTATTTGCCAGCAGTCAGGTTCAAGTCATAATTCATGGCCATACTCACCGCCCCGCACTCCATCAGCACGGGGAAAACCGTCGTTATGTTTTATCAGATTGGGACCAGGATAAATACGATTCGTCAAGGGGGGATTGGCTTACCCTGTCAGAAAATGGTGATATGCTGAGAAGCAGCTTGTCACGCAATGTCAAGTAGCGCTTACAGAGTATTCAAAGCGGGCTCAACTTTGCCTGTCAACAATTTTACTGTAGCGAAGGCCTGTTCTAAATCTGCTGTCGTGATCGCCTCTTTCATGCATTCATCATAGTAAGAAAAGAGGTATTCTGTGTTGGTTAAGATATTCATAAAGCCGCTTAGCTTTAATAGAGAAATGACTTGCTCCATCGTTAATTGACGATTATCAAGTAACTTTTGTATTCCCAGCCCATCTAAACCTTTAGCAGATTCGAGCAAATCGAAGAGCTGTACGATTGTTAGCTCACCTTTCTCAAAATATTTTTGAACGCCTTTATAAGTTAGGGCATCGGCTAATGACCAAAGAATCTCCGGATTACTTGTTTCAGCCGGTGGCACTATCTCATAAAATTTACAAAGCGAGTTCATGCTTAGTTTGCCACTATCCAAGTATTTTTGAACATTCGCACTTTTTAGGACCTCTTCTAAATCAACGGTCCGCTCAAAACGAGCGATAAAATCAATTAGGTCCTCAGCTATTAATTGACCATTCGATACATACTTTAGAAAGGGTTCTCTCTGTATAGCATCATAATAATAGAGGCAATTCAGAGCTAAGCGCGTAGTAGAATTCGTTCGCGTCGACTTTAGCGGACCGTCATCGAGTGATTTTTGAACAACATTATTATTAAGAATCGAATAGAGTTCAGAGAAAGTAGTTAGATAATCGTCAAACTCTATTATTTCCAGAGTGCCATTATCCACGTACTTTTGAGCTCCCTTGTCAGTGCAAAAGATAATAAATCTTTTCACATCACCACCAACGATGTTTCTGACCACCTCTTCTTTTGTTAAACTCCCATCCATCATATATTTGACAACGGACTCAAGGCTTAACTCTTCCCATCCTTCATCAAAAATTTCATCCGCCCGCTCTTTTAACAATTTGGTAATTTCTTTAAGTAACTTTATTTTTTGTTCTTTATCTTCCAGTTGCTCTTTGGCCTGTGCAATAGTAAGTTCGCCTTTTCTTATTTTCTGTATCGTTAATGGCCCGCAATTAACTTGTAATTCGTTTTGCAGATAATCAATTCCTTTTTGATCAACAAGAAGAAAACGTTCTATACGATATTGCGGATTGTCTAAAAAAAGCTGCCTCGCGTGTAAGAATAGCGGTTCTTTTACAGACGACTTAAGATTATTTATCTTCTGTTGGCCCTCGCATGTCAGTTTATGCATCCAGGAATCTTCGTAAATGCGACGCTGTAACTTACATGTTAACGACAAGCTTTGAAGATCTTTGAGAGGAAAATACTCACAATTAGTGGGGTGAAGGTCTTGGGGGAGCCTTTGGAAATGATTTTCGACATCTGTTTTCTTATTAACAGCAGAGGTGTCCACGGAAGAATTTGAAGACGTATAGGGATTAATTCGAAGCATATCTTACTTTCTGTTAACAGTTAAATGGATTTGATTCTCCATTTCAGCTAGTAACAAACAAAGTAATGAAGAACTAGGCGAAGTATTCAGTGAAGTCGATAAAAAAAAAGCTATTAGGGGTTTCACCTATCGGTGGTTTGCTAAATAATCTTTCAAATTGCATTACAGAATTAATGGTGGACAGTATGCACGCAGGGTGTCAATTACCTCCTGTATTCACCTAGAGAGACCTCTGCACAACCTACAGCGCGAGCCAAATACAGCGTTGCCCGGTGCTCGCAATCCTCATGTACTCAAGTACATTCCGGTTGCTGGGCTCCGTGCGCCTTGTCTTTGGCTCGCTCGCTACGGTCGTGCAGAGGTCTTCTAGAGCTTCTTAAGCTCACTCAACCGACTTATTTAATTGGTCCGAATTAAACTGAACTACGCCTTCCTCCATTTCGCAACGAATGCCGGCCTGTTTTAATGCCGACTGCAAATAAGCGATTTTCCGCTCTTGAAGTGCCGCGTGATCTATCAATTTATGTAGTGCTTTTGAAATCGGATCATCAGCATTAGCCGATAACCCATAAGAAGAAAAGCGCGAGGAGGCATTATGGACGCCGTTTTTATTTTTTTGCTGAATAATAACGTGTGCCGGGTTTCCTACAGCTGTGGCACCAGCCGGTACTGATTTCACCACAACAGAATTGGATCCCACTTTAGCTAGAGCGCCAATTGTAATATTTCCCAACACCTGAGCCCCTGCACCGATTATGACGCCCCCTTCTAACGTCGGATGGCGCTTAGCGCCTTTGGCTAACGACGTACCGCCTAATGTCACACCCTGGTAAATCGTGCACTCGTCGCCAATTTCAGCAGTTTCTCCAACTACTACACCGAATCCATGATCAATAAAAACACGACGTCCAATAACGGCACCGGGATGAATTTCGATGCCAGTGAAGAATCGCGCTAGGTGAGAAATAAATCTTCCCAACCAATAAAACTGACGCTGCCAAAAAAAATTTGCCCATCGATGCATCACAATCGCGTGCAGCCCAGGATAACAAGTTAGCACTTCCCACGCATTTTTGGCCGCCGGATCTCGCTTTAAAATATGTTGAATGTCTTCTTTAAGATGATTAAACATTCAGTACTCATTAAACAATACGTTGGCGACGTGCTTCATAGAGACAAATACCTGAAGCAACCGATACGTTCAGACTTT
>JAJNBE010000115.1 GCA_021155915.1 Solimicrobium sp.
CTCATCTGGCAAATTTAACTAATCTAACTTCGCTGGATCTCGGAGGCACTGAGCTCGCCTTCGACGATGCAGTTCACTTGACCAAGCTGACAAAGCTTACTTCGTTGAACATGGGTTCTCTCTGTAGTAATTGGTACTCTTCTTATTACGGCTTGAAGTTTATGGCTTATCCAATTTATCTGACGAAGCTGACGAGTCTAACTTCACTGGATATTCGTGGCTATAAATTCGGTGAGAACGATCTTAGTCAACTCACAAAGTTGACGAATCTCATTTCGTTAAAGACTGGCTCCTACCCGTACAGCGACGGCGGCATCTATTTGTATTCTGGCACCTTCTAATAACCATCTTACGAACCGTGGACGCGGCGAAGAATTTAGCCGCTAATCTCGTTTATGCTTGATAACAACCTTTAAGCATGCGAAAAAACCTTCTTTATGTCCTTTTTCAATATAAGTGGTTACAATTAAACAGCATTAAAAAACAAGCTTAATTGGATTCAACACCTACATGGAGAACAAAATGAAGAGAATTTTATTAGTAACAACCTTGGCTAGTGCTGTTATCTTAGCCGGATGTGCGACCGCCCCAAACTCAGCAAACGTATATCAATCGCGGCAGGTGCATGGTGAGCAAAGTGTACGTATGGGGACAGTTGAGTCTGTTCGGAATGTAACCATTAATGCAGGTCAAAGCGGAATGGGTGTGGGTACGTTAGGCGGCGCGGCGCTAGGTGGACTGGCCGGTAGCACAATAGGCAAAGGTAGGGGCTCAGTGGCGGCGGCTGTTGGCGGCGCGATTGCAGGTGGCATAATTGGTCAAAAATTAGAACAAGGGGCAAGCACCAAGGCTGGTCTTGAGATTACAGTCAGGTTAGACCGCGGTGGTCATGCTGCCATTACACAAGATGCAGATGTACCATTCTATGTAGGTGACCGGGTACGTTTGTTATCAGATGGAGGAACTACCCGCGTAACGCATTAATGGGTTAACTGAAGGAAGGGATTTAGGACTGGAACTATGCTCATCCGCAAGTCTAGTCCCTTCCCCTTTGCGGGGGAAGGTTAGGATGGGGGTAGAGTGTCAGATGTTTCTGCAACGGTAAATAAGGCTCCGTCCGAATTAATTAACACATTATCGAGTGTCATCTCTTCGTTGATAGGCGGCCCGATACTAAAGGCCATGCTGTGCTATACCAGCCTTCCCCCGAAGGGGAAGGGACATACACATTAGCGCTGTTGCAGAAACTTTTATTTTGAAGCAACGCTTATCTACTCGCCATATCCAGCAACATCCCATTCATCCGTTTCACGTAAGCACTCGGATCAATTAAGTTTCCACCTTCGGCCAACATCGCCTGGTCAAACAAAATATGAGCCCAATCATCAAAATTAGTGCTTTCGTATTTTAAGCGCTGCACCAACGGATTATCTGGATTGATTTCTAAAATAGGTTTAGAATCCGGAGCAGGCTGTCCAGCCGCTTTTAACATCCGTGCCAAATTACCCGAAAGTTCATGTTCATCCGCCACTAAGCACGCTGGGGAATCAGTAAGGCGGAAAGTCACCCGAACATCTTTGGCCTTGGATTCCAAAGCAGTTTTCATTTTGCCGACTAATTCCACGTAATCCGTTTCCGTCTGCTCATGTTCTTTCTTTTCCGCTTCATCTTCCAGCGTACCTAAATCTAGGCTTCCTTTGGCAACTGACGTGAATTCTTTACCTTCAAATTCAGTGAGGAATGATAACATCCACTCATCTACACGGTCTGTAAGTAACAACACCTCAACGCCTTTTTTACGGAAAATTTCCAGATGCGGGCTATTTTTGGCTGCCGCAAAAGTCTCCGCTGTTACATAATAAATCTTATCTTGACCTTCCTTGGCACGTTCCAAATAGTCAGCCAGAGTAACGGTTTGCGTTTCGCTATCATTGTGCGTGGAAGAGAAACGGATCAGCTTGGCAATTCGCTCTTTGTTCGTGGAATCTTCACCAATACCTTCCTTGAATACCTGACCGAATTCTTTCCAGAAAGTCTGATATTTATCTTTTTTCTCTTGCTCATCAGAATTCGCTAGCTCTTCAAGCATACCTAAAACACGTTTAGTGGATCCTTCACGCATGAGCTTAATATCACGTGATTCTTGCAGAATTTCGCGTGAAACGTTAAGAGGTAAATCGGAAGAATCGATCACACCTTTCACAAAGCGTAAATACACCGGCATTAATTGTTCGGCATCGTCCATAATAAAGACGCGCTTTACATAGAGTTTGATGCCACCGCGTTTGTTGCGATCCCACAAATCAAACGGTGCACGTGCTGGAATGTACAACAACTGGGTATATTCACTACGGCCTTCAACACGATTGTGTGTGAAGGTCAGTGGCGCTTGAAAATCGTGTGATACATGCTTATAAAATTCTTCGTATTGCTCTGGTGTAATGTCAGACCTATTACGCGCCCACAAAGCGCTGGCCTGATTGACGGTTTCAAATTCGTCCTTCATTACTTGTTCTTTTTTCTCTTCATCCCATTCTTCTTTTTGCATCAAAATAGGAAGAGAAATATGGTCAGAATACGTACGAATAATTGACTTCAATTTCCACGAAGATAAAAAGTCATCCTCCCCCTCGCGCAAATGTAAGGTAATGTCCGTACCGCGGCCCGCTTTTTCAATATCTTCGATACTAAAGTCGCCCTCACCGGTCGATTCCCAACGTACTGCTTCTGTGCTTCCAGCGCGACGTGTTTCAACCGTAATTTTGTCGGCAACGATAAACCCAGAATAAAAGCCTACACCAAACTGACCTATCATGGCGGCATCTTTTTGCTGATCACCGGACAATTGTCCAAAAAATTCTTTAGTACCGGATTTAGCAATCGTGCCTAAATGCGCAATGGTTTCATCGCGGCTCATTCCGATACCGTTATCAGAAATAGTAATGGTGCGTGCCTCTTTGTCGAACGTTACCTTGATCTTCAGATCGGAATCCGATTCAAACAAGTCAGCATTATTCATCGCCTCAAAGCGCAATTTATCGGAAGCATCTGAGGCGTTGGAAATCAATTCCCGTAAGAAAATTTCTTTGTTGGAATATAACGAATGAATCATTAATTGCAAAAGCTGCTTTACTTCCGCTTGAAACCCCAGAGTTTGTTTTTCATGACTAATCATAATTATTGTCCTTTAGATAAATAGGTTAAGACTTACTTCGCTAACGAGAAATAGAGTGAGCATGAGGTGGGGTTGGAACGAAATATTTCAAGGCCAATAAAAATGGCTGAATAATAAACAATTCTTACAGTTCATCATCCTCTATGAGGTCGCCTTTTAGGCCAAAGGGTGCTTGTGAGCCACTTACCCTACCAAAATTCCAATTCCAGGAGTGTTTCTTCTCCAATTCATTTAACTTTTGTTCTGCTGTCGGATGACCTTGGTCCCTAGCTAAGTTCAAATAGTGTCTAATTTCGTGGGCATCCTTTGTGATATTGCTATTAATGAATAGCTCAGCAATGCGATAACTGGCCTCGCTATTCCCGGCCTTCGAGGCTTTTTTGTACCAGAGCAATGCCTTAGATTTATCTCGTCTTAGAACAGACCTCCCCATGTACGATTCCCCAAGCATAAACGCTGCCTGGGGATGGTCATTTTTATCCGCATCTGTCAGGTATCTAACTGTATTAGTATCGCTTTGCTTAACTCCAAGCCCTTTCATATACATTACCCCAAGCTGAAATTGGACTTCCGGATGGTGTGCGGGTGCTAATAAAAGAAGTCTGATAGAAGCCGGTGCGTAGATTTTTTTCTCCAAATAAGTTAATGCCTCGTTGAGTATTTTGAATTGATATTCGTCCATGCTCTTGAGTAGAGTCAGACCTCCTAACGCAATAGCTTTATTGACGCATTCTTCGGCTTTTTGCTCACTTTGTTCAACGCCAAGCCCATAACGGTATAGTAGTCCCATGTTGAAAAAGGCATGAAGACACTTTTTCTCTGCCGCTGTTTGGTAGCAGGACATCGCTTCCTTGAAATCTTCTGGAACTCCAAGGCCCAGCTGATGTAAAACTCCCATGTTCTTAAAAGCAGAAGCGCTGCCGTGCACCATTGCTGTTTGGTAGCAATTTATGGCCCACTCAAAACTTTGCGGAATTCCTAGCCCATAATGGTATAGATATCCGATATTGTTGTAGGCGCGACGATTTCCATTTTCTGCTGCTCGCACATAGTGAGTCATGGCCTTTGCATAATCTTGTGAAACGCCAAGTCCGTGCTGATACAAATATCCGAGGCTGATAAAGGCGCGCGTATTTCCCTTGTCTGCTGCTGCTTCGTAATGAGATTTTGCTACTGCTAAATCTTGTAAAACGCCAAGGCCATATTGATACATATGGCCTAGATTGTGGTAAGAGAAAGCATTTCCTTTTTCCGCCGCTTTTTGGTAGAGAACCATAGCTTGTTCAAAATCGCGTGAAACGCCGAGCCCGTGCTGAAAAAAATATCCCATATTATTTAAAGCAAAAGAACTTCCTTTTTCTGCCAATTGGCTATAAAGTTCAAATGCTTGTAGGTATAACTGATCTTTTTTTAACTCATACGCACGCTCTAGAACGATCTGTTCCTGTACTTCGGCTGGGTTCAACTTCCAGAAGTTTTCCCACTCAATTAACTTTTGTTCTGCAGTGGGATGGCCTTGATGATTAGCTATATTTAAATAGCGCCGAATTTCCTGGGCATTCTTTTTGTTATCCGCCTCAGCTAAAAGCTTAGCAACGCGATAGCTTGCGTCCCCGTCTCCGGCCTCCGAGGCTTTTTTATACCAGCGCAATGCCTGAGTAATATCTCGTCTAAAGAAAGAGCGTGCCATGTAAGATTCACCCAGCATAAACGCGGCTTTGGGATGATGATTTTCGTCAGCATCGGTTAGATACCTGACGGTGTTGGTATCGCTTTGCTTAACACCCAGCCCTTTCATATACATCAATCCAAGCTGGAATTGGGCTTCGGGATGGTGGGTTTGTGCTAATAAAAGAAACTTATTATGTTCCCGGTATTCATCCAGGCCGTTAAACCTGGTGGGATCTTTCAAAGCAATAGCTTTGTCGACGCACTCTTTGACTTTTTCCTCGTCGGGTTGAACGCCAAGGCCATAGCGGTACAGTAATCCCATGTTGAAAAAGGCGCAAACACTTTTCTTCTCTGCCGCTAATTGGTAGTGAAGCAGAGCCTTCTTAAAATCTTGTTGAACGCCAAGACCAAACTGATATAAAACTCCTAGGTTGTTAGCAGCGGCAGCACTGCCCTGCTTAGCCGCTATTTCGTAGCAAGCCCTGGCTTCTCTAAAATCCTGTGAGACGCCCAAACCATTTTCATACATCAAACCGA
>JAJNBE010000116.1 GCA_021155915.1 Solimicrobium sp.
ACCGTTGCAAAAAAGGAGTTTCGGCAAATTTTTTCGCAACCCGGTTGGGTAGAACATGATCCGGAAGAAATTTGGTCAAGCCAGGTTGAAGTAATTGAAGAAGCATTAGCGAAACTGCCGTTAACAGAAGGAGCCGTTGCAGCAATTGGCATCACCAACCAACGCGAAACTACTATTGTTTGGGAACGTAAAACTGGTCGCCCGATCTATAACGCCATTGTCTGGCAAGATCACCGTACAGCAGAATATTGTGACGAATTAAAGAAAACGGATTTAGTTACTCTTGTACGTGATAAAACCGGCTTACCTATCGATTCCTATTTTTCCGCCACCAAAATTAAATGGATACTCGACAATGTCCCTAATGCAAGAGAGCGTGCTGAACTCGGTGAATTAGCTTTTGGTACTGTCGATACCTGGTTAATCTGGAACCTGACACAGCAGGAACTGCACGTTACGGACGTTACCAACGCATCACGCACTATGCTTTTCAATATCCACACTTTAGAATGGGATGAGGAACTTTTAACGGCCTTTTCGATTCCGCGTCGTATGTTGCCGGAGGTATGCTCTTCCTCAGAAATTATTGGCTATACTAAAATTCCCTTACTGGCTTCAATTCCCATTGGGGGTATTGCTGGCGACCAGCACGCCGCCCTGTTTGGACAGTTATGCATAAAAGCGGGTATGGTAAAAAACACCTACGGTACTGGGTGTTTTTTAGTGATGAATACGGGAAGCATGCCGGTTAAGTCGAAGAATAATTTAATCACTACCATTGCCTGGAAAATTAATGGTCAGGTTACCTACGCGTTAGAGGGAAGTATTTTTATCGGTGGAGCGGTAGTGCAATGGTTACGCGATGGACTTGGGCTCATTAGTCAGGCCGGAGATATCGAGCAATTAGCGGCCAGCGTACCCGACAATGGGGGCGTTTATATAGTGCCTGCATTTACGGGGTTAGGCGCGCCGTATTGGGAACCTTCTGCGCGCGGCTCTGTATTTGGCATTACCCGGGGTACCTCTGCTGGGCATTTTGCGCGCGCTGCAGTGGAGTCCATTGCATTTCAGACATTTGACGTTTTAAAATCGATGGAAGCCGATGTTGGGACAAAAATTTATGAGCTTAGGGTAGATGGAGGGGCGGCTGCGAATAATTTGTTGATGCAATTTCAAGCAGATTTATTGGCGATAGACGTAGTCCGATCCAGCGTCATCGAAACAACCGCACTCGGTGCGGCTTATTTAGCCGGCCTAGCGGTTGGTTATTGGGAAAGCGTGGATGAACTCCAGACGCAATGGAAACAACATCGACGGTTTAGCGCAGCCATGGACGAAATCACTTCAGGTAATCTCTACCAAGGTTGGTTGCGTGCAGTTAAAGCGACCATTGTCTGGGCTAATCTGGGAAAAGAATAGCCTCGCCAATGCTATCAATGCTCTTCCTAGTATTGGCAAGCAAAACGGCCATTTTATGTTGAAAGATGAAAAGTGCTGTACACAGTTAAACAACTACGTCAAATCGAAGAAGCGGCCCTTGCCTCTTCTGGACCTGGCGTTCTTATGCGTGCCGCCGGGAAAGCCGCGGCAGAGACCGCACAAGAATTGCTCAGCAAATCCTTACTCAATAAGGACGATCAATCTATTCTAATTTTCGCGGGTCCCGGAAATAACGGCGGCGACGCATTAGAAGTCGCTGTGCACTTAGATGCTGCAGGGTATAAGGTATTTGTACTGCACCATCCACCGAAGTCAACCATGTCTAAGGACTGTCAACAGGCTTTTAACCAAGCCAAGTTATGCACACAATTAATTTGGTTGAAAAGTGATATTTTTCTCAAAAAAAGCTACACCTTAGTAGTAGACGGATTATTTGGCATCGGATTAAACTCACAACCTATGTCGCCCGTTTTACAGCGACAAATTGAAGAAATTAACGCCCTGCACTCTCACCCAAATTGCTCTTCTTCTGTTCTTGCCCTGGATGTTCCCAGTGGTCTAAGTGCGGATACTGGAAATCTCATCTCCGCAATCGCCATAAAGGCAAGCCACACGATCACTTTTATTGCTGACAAACCCGGGCTGCACACAGGCAGCGGTCGTGATTATGCTGGCATCGTCAGCGTTAATAGTCTGGGTATTGCAGCGAAATTTTTTCCGCCTTCCGATATAGGGTTAAACGACATTAATCTATTCCCAACTATTTTCCAACCACGTCTTCACAACAGTAATAAAGGTAGCCACGGGACGGTCACTACTATTGGTGGTGCGACCGGTATGCAAGGTGCATTAGTTTTAGCGTCACGCGCTGCACTCCATTCGGGTGCAGGGCGAGTCATAGCGGGTTTCGTTGAATCTCCGCCCAATTTTGATGTGCAGCAACCCGAAATCATGTGTCGTGCAGCTCAGCAGACGCAATTCGGTTCCGACAGCGTTGTAGTTATCGGACCGGGTCTTGGTCAGTCATCCGGCAGCGCTGATTTAGTTAGTAGTACTTTACTCAATAAAAGCCCCTTAGTAATTGACGCTGATGCTTTAAATTTGCTGGCAAAACAACCTGCCCTCCGTGCCCTCTGCAATAGCCGCGACCCACTATCCACTTTGTTAACTCCGCATCCCCTAGAAGCTGCAAGATTACTGGGATGTAGCGTAGATCTGGTGCAGGCTGATAGAATTTGCGCCGCAAGAAGATTAGCCCAGCAGTATTCTGCCGTGGTCATCTTGAAAGGATCTGGCAGCATTATCGCGCACCCAAATGGCACCATCGTTATTAACCCAACTGGTAACGCTGGGTTAGCAACAGGCGGTACTGGCGATGTATTGGCAGGAGTATGTGGAAGTCTTATCGCTCAACATGAAAATATCTGGGAAGCTGCGTTGGCCGCTACCTGGTTGCATGGTGCGGCAGCTGACGCGCTGGTCGCGAAAGGCATTGGGCCGGTGGGGCTGTGTGCTGGTGAGTTATTAGCGGAGGTAAGAAAGATATTGAATTCAGATCAAAGGTAAAATTTGCGAATTAACCGTACCGCGAGCTACCAGCGGGGGTTAGATGAGACGTTCCGCGTGGCTATAGATCACCAGATTCCTATTACGGACAAAGCCGGCCAGGGTCAATCCGCTCTGCTGCGCCAACTGTATTGCCAAACTGGTGGGAGCTGAAATAGTCGCTAACAGTGGAATACCTGCCTTAGCCGTCTTTTGAACCAGCTCATAACTCGCCCGGCTCGTCATAATCACGCAACCATTTTTGTCCGCATCGGTAGTTTTCTGCATAAGTGCACCAATCAATTTATCGAGCGCGTTATGCCGCCCCAAATCCTCACGCATCATCATCAATTCGCCCTGCGCGTTGATCCAGCCTGCCGCATGCATCGAACCGGTTACTTTGTTAATGGTTTGTATTTGGGAAAGTTGATTAAATGCATCGAACAAAACCCGTTGACGAATCGTAAACTGCCCAGCCAAATTCGGGTTGATGGCGCTAACTCCGGTATTAAATGCAGCTAAACTATCTATTCCACATAACCCGCAGCCTGTTCTTCCTACTAAACTACGTCGACGTTCCTTTAAACGTGTAAAACAGGCATTGGTCGTAGTGATGTGCATTTCAATACCTAAAGGAGGATGCACAATTTCTTCTAATTCAAGCACTTGAGACCGATGGTCAATAATTCCTTCTGAAAAACTAAATCCTAATGCAAAATCCTCCAAATTTACCGGAGTCGCTAACATGACCGCGTGTGAAATTCCGTTAAACACTAAAGAGATTGGTACTTCTGTGGCAGCAAAATCTTTACCATTGAAAACTTCGCCATTTTTATAACGATGAATAAAAACTTCGGTGTAGCCCGTTTCTGTTGGTATGGACTGAAAGTTATTTTCAATTTTCATTTTTGGTCTGATAATTTAGTTTTGCGTTACGAATAAAGATTTCAAAGTTCCTTTACTACAAGCAATATTAACTTCCTTTTTTTCTACTAACCATTTCAGGCCAAAAAATTGTCAACAACGTGCCCCTCTTCGCTATTCGCTGATCTGGCTGAAAAAAGCTGGTCAATACAAGACGGTTTTTTCACACCTACGTTAATTCAACAGCTAGCGGAGGAATGCCAACGTCAACAGGATCAGGGACTTTTACGTGAAGCCGGCGTAGGCAGAGCGGAACAATTTACAGTAAAAAAAACCCAGCGTAGTGATCAAATTCTTTGGTTAGAAAACGGCATGTCAGCGTCTACTGATTTGTATTTAGCTGAAATGGATAAATTACGTCGGCGACTTAATGAACACTGCTTTTTAGGTTTGCAAGAAAGCGAAAATCATTTTGCTGTTTATCCACATGGTGCTTTCTACCGCAAACATTTAGATCGATTTCGGGATGATGATAGCCGAATTATTTCTTCCGTTTTGTATTTAAATTCAGATTGGAAAGCCGGACACGGCGGCGAACTGCGACTGCATCTCGCCGATCAAGTGCTAGACATTGAACCAGTGGCAAATCGTTTGGTCTTATTCATTTCTGCCGAGATCTGGCATGAAGTTTTGCCGACTGAGGTAGAAAGATTGTCGTTAACAGGGTGGTTAAAGCAAAGAAAATAAGCTGAAGCATGAGCCGGAATGGCTTGCATAATCCTAGATTCCTCTGTTGACCGCTGCTTGGCTTCGATAACAGATTGGCTCCATTGCGGATTTCGCTCCTCAACCCGTCTACCGTTTAGGTAAGAGCGCTACAGGCTCAATTGTACATTTTTTAGATTCCCTGGCCGCGTTGCACCTCCTCGCAACATACAGGTTGGCGTCGTCGCGCCTTACCAGGAAACCAAAAAAACGCACACTTGAGCCTGTCCAACAAAGGAATCTGATATGTATTGACCTGTCAAATCTCTTGTCTTTTTCTTTTTTTTTTTTTCAAATTAGGTCCTTTTCTAATTCAATGCACTTACAGCAAAAC
>JAJNBE010000051.1 GCA_021155915.1 Solimicrobium sp.
ACGCGGTAATCGATGAAGTGAAGGCATGGCAGTCACGTCCGCTGGATGCCGTTTATCCCATCGTTTATATGGACTGTATTCACGTCAAAGTGCGTGACAGCGGCGCTGTCCGCGTCAAGGCGATCGGGGTTATGCCACCCAATGCCATATTGGGTCGCTCATTATTATAAGTCCATAGCCAGTCGGTGGCGAAATCTTGAACCTCTTCGATGGACTCAAACAAGGTGTGCGCAAGCCAATCATAACGCACGGTTCGGTTATAGCGCTCAAAATAGGCATTTTGTTAAGGTTGTCCAGGTTGAATATGTTCGATACGGATTGCCTTTCGTTGAACCCATTCCAGAAGCGTTGCGCTGATATATTCCGGCCCGTTATCACATCGAATTGACATGGGTACACCGCCACTCAATGATTCGATCCAGTGCGCAAAAAACACGCTCTGATGGCAAGATCAACATCAACAACGAAGGGGTCAGGCCTCACCTTCACACATTCTTTGTTGAAATGTATGAATGTGAGACCTGACCCTTATCTGTTCAGAATAAAATGCAATGGGAATCATCCTTCTCCAGTGGAGGCAGCGGGAGAACAGGGGGGTGCATCTGCACAAATGCGGGGCTAAGCTCAATACCATTTTTCCCATTTCCATCTATTAAGGGGCTCAACAGTTCTGTATGATCCTTCTTTAAATCCCTGCAAGCATCTGAAAATTTGATTTGATTTCCGCTAACTGCAGTGATGTACTCGCAAAAATAATTCCCGTTCGTTGTACCTAAACCGCTAAATAGGTAGTCACATAAGCCTTTCTTATACTCAGCAACAGAGATAGCGGGTAATTCTCCCGCTTTCTTGAAATCTCTTAATGCCTCTTTAATGCTTTTTGCATCCAGTCGAGCATACACCTCTGCCATATAGTTAATCCCCTGCGTCTGTTCGGTTATCATCATGGGGTCGTTAAAAACCAAGTCCTCTTGTCGAATAAAATAATGTTCTGCGAAAACAGCTTGAGGCTCATTTGCAGGGTAAGCGTCGCAGAGTATCAAAACAGGATTCCCATCATCGTTGAGCACTCTAAAACCAACGCACTCGTGATCTATATTTTTCGCATAACAAGTCATTACCTCGCACCCTACGGGAGCATGTCGTAACAAATAATTCATGGCGACTACTTTATGCAAGCCGCAACTTCCCCCTTGGTAATAGTATCCAAGCCCAGCAAGAAATCCGACGTAATACTCTTTGCGGTCTCCAATCAGATAATAAACAGTGTCTGTTTTTTCAAGCACCCGCATTGCATGCAACATGCTCTCGCTAGTAGGAAAAAAGAATTGGCCGTTAGATTGACCCCCTCTGTTTGCATAAATGTGTTCGATTTGGTTGCAAGACCCTTTGTGTAACACCTGATGCGTATGCTGAATAGCCTTTTGAGCAAGACAAAGTCCTTGAAAAGTATTATTGTCGACTCTGACAATTTTTTGACTACTTGGTATGGCTTGTGCTGGTGAGAGTTCAAGCGTCTGTTCATGCCTGGCAGAGTTCCGCAGATAAGTTGGTCCATCCATATTAATCCACGTTAAGTTTCGAGAACTCCATTATTGCTAACAGCAAAGAGATAAAGAATCCGTAATTTCCACATTACCATAAACTCCGAGTGGGATACTGCTTTTGGAAATGAAGATGGTGAGAACCAATTGAGACATTTTCTCGTAGTTAGTGCGACTGACAGAAACCGAACCTGTATTGCGAGCTTCGGAGCCTCGCAAATTTGATACTTATTGATGTTGATTGGTATTTTGGCCGCCGCGGCGGTGAAGCAAAGGTTTCGCAGTGCATGCACTGCGCTTGCGAAACGGACTTCCCCATCGGTAAAATTTCCTGAGCCCAAAGTTTTTTTTCGGGCCCAAACAATTTAAAAAAAAGCGCGCCTGCCTACGTCCTAATGGAAAATCTCGGGTAAAATCGAGATACAGGGCGAATGCTTGCTTGACTCCGTTTCGCGCTTGTTTCGAACCACGTCATCAGTTCATTATGCTTCTCTTGTTCCTCTAGAATATCCCCAATGAACTTCGTTTTAGCATCGCACGCTCTTGCGTAATGAGAAGCGGCGAGCGATGCCATGGATAACCTTACACCGCCAGTAATATTGACGCTAAGCAGTTATGGGATGCGTTGGAGAAATGCAACCTCAACAAAAAGAAGCTTCTCTACAATAGAAAGCCACCTTGCTTGGTGCACAAGCACAGCCTTACTTACACCAAACTGACCAAATCCGTGTATTTACTCAAGACCTCATCTGCTGTAATCAGTTTCATCGGTTCCGCCATGGCTTGCGCTACCAGCATCCGGTCAAACGGGTCACGATGTAATAAAGGTAGCTTTACCAATATTTCGGTGTGCTCACCTCTTACCGCCAACTCAATAAATCCACTGTCTTTTGCTGCTTGCCGTAAAGTTGGTAAATCAACGTTAAGTTTGCCAATCGCAATTTTGGTAGCCAATTCCCACCAGGACACCACACTTACAAACACCTCCGTCTCATCCGACAAAATCAAACTCTGTATAGTAGCAATGCGTGGGGATGCTGCTAACGTCCATAAGATAATATGCGTATCGAGCAACAACCTCATAGGTCGCCTTCAAAGCTGGCCAATACCTCATCTGGCAAGGAGGCATCAAAATCGTCTGGCACAGTTAACTTTCCAGCCAGTAGACCAATTTGCTTATGTGGTTTTCTAATCAACACGCTGGGGCTCACCAACACTGCCTCGACATGGCCATATGCACCGATATAAACCGGTTCGCCCGCTGCAGCCCGTTTAACTAATTGTGACAAATGACTTTTAGCCTGATGCATCGAAACGACTTCCATATCAAATTCCTTTTTGCATGAATTTACTTTGTGATTTTAGCTAAGACTTAGTCCATTATCCAATGGTTTTTACTGTTTGAGGGAAAATAATATGTATTAGCTCAACTTGATCTGACAGACACCCTTATAAAACTGGTAACTGTCAGATTAAGTATTGACCTTTACACTTTAATATACCGGTAGCACCATTATGATTTAATAGTACCGCCTGCTCTACAAAATACTTATAAAGGTTCTCGTCTTAAAACCTCATGCATCGAATTATTCACCTGACTTTCACATTCCAGTGTCTAATTACGTATCTTTTTTTATCAAGTTTAGCATTTCTGAATTTGATGCATTGCACCATCTAAATCAAGCAAAAAATGGATCTGGATTTTGATGCTCCTGGTTTTTCTTACCGGTGCTGGATTTATGTATTTTTCAAAAGCGGCTAAAAGTAGTAAAGAGCACAAAAACGCAAACGCGGTAAAGCCGATTCCCGTTATTACAGCAGTTGCCAAGACGGACGAAATTCGGGTTTATTTAAGCGGCTTGGGTACGGTAACTCCCCTGGCAACCGTTATTGTTAAATCCCGCGTTGACGGAGAAATAATAAAAATTCATTTCAAAGAAGGGCAAATGGTTAAGCGAGGTGACCTGTTGGTAGAGGTTGATCCACGCCCTTATGAGGCCGCCTTAATGCAGGCCCAGGGACAATTAATGCGGGACCAGGCGTTATTAACCGATGCCCGGCTTAATCTGGCGCGCTACCAAACTTTGCTGAAACAGGACTCTATCGCCTCCCAACAAGTAGATACGCAACAAGCATTGGTTCGTCAGTATCAAGGCTCTGTAAAAATCGATGAAGGTCTTCTTGCCACAGCAAAACTGAATCTTGTGTATACCAAGATAAAAGCCCCGGTTTCGGGACGTATTGGGTTACGACAGATCGATGTAGGCAACATTGCTCGTGCCTCCGATGTAAATGGGCTGGCTATCATCACTCAATTGCAGCCTATGTCCGTTTTGTTTTCGCTACCTGAAGACGATATTCCCAAATTGATGAAGAAAATGAATTCTGGTAAGAAAATTACAGTAAATGCATTCGATCGTGCTTACCAAGAAAAAATAACCAGCGGTTTTTTACAAACCATCGATAACCAAATTGATCCCACTACAGGGATGGTGAGACTGAGAGCCGAATTTACCAATGAAGATTTGAGTTTATTTCCTAGCCAATTTGTTAACGCGCAGGTTCTACTGGAGAACAAATTAAATGTCGTCACCATTCCCAACTCGGCGATTCAATATGGAAAAACAAACAGTTACACTTTTGTGGTGGGCCCTGATCACAAAGTAGATCAGCGTGACATCGTAGTAGGTACGGTTCAAGGCAACAACACGGAAGTTATCTCCGGCCTAGCTAGCAACGAAATGGTGGTGATAGACGGCGCGGATAAATTGCGTGCGGGGACCGCGGTAGAAATTCCGGCAAATAAGGCTAATTTCTTATCTGTGACCCCAATGAAAAAGCCATGAATTTATCGCTTCCCTTTATTAAAAGACCGGTTGCCACTTCATTGCTCATGTTGGCACTGCTGTTGATTGGTTTAGCAGCTTACCGCATGCTGCCGCTTTCTGCATTACCGGAAGTGGATTACCCCACAATACAAATCGTCACTTTATATCCTGGCGCTAGTCCAGAAGTAATAACTTCCTCGATTACCGCACCGCTTGAGCGTCAATTCGGGCAAATGCCTGGTTTAAATCAAATGTCGTCTACCAGTTCTGGCGGCGCTTCTGTCATTACCTTGCAATTCAATCTTTCGTTTAGTCTGGATATTGCCGAGCAGGAAGTACAAGCAGCTATTAATGCCTCCGGCACGCTGTTACCGAACGATCTGCCTGCTCCGCCCATCTATAACAAAGTTAACCCAGCTGACACGCCGATTATGACGCTGGCACTGACCTCGGACTCAGTGCCCTTACCCCAAGTTCAATCTTATGCTGACACCCGGTTGGCGCAAAAAATTGCACAGGTCACTGGGGTTGGATTAGTGAGTATCTCCGGGGGCCAAAGGCCTGCTGTGCGTATTCAGGTTAACCCGACTGCGATCTCATCTTATGGCTTGAATATTGAGGACGTACGGGCAGTTATTGGTCGAGAAAATGTGAATCAGGCCAAGGGTAACTTGGACGGTTCAGCAAGGGCCTACACCATCAATGCAAATGATCAACTACGCTCCCCAGCCGAATACCGTAACCTCTTTATTACCTATCGCAATGGTGCACCGGTGCGTTTATCCGATATTGCCGATGTCATTGAAGATGCTGAAAATGTCAAACTTGCTGCCTGGGTGAACGAAAAGCCCGCCATCATTTTGACGATACAACGTCAACCGGGTGCGAATGTGATTGAGGTAGTTGATCACATTAAACATATTTTACCGATTATAAAAAGCTCAATTCCTCACGGTATTGACGTCAAAATTTTGAGTGACAGAACGGATTCAATACGCCGTTCTGTCAAGGATGTACAGTTTGAATTGGTCCTCGCCGTTGCATTAGTCGTGCTGGTGATTTTTCTTTTTTTACGTAATTTATCTGCGACGATCATCCCGGGAGTGGCAGTACCATTGTCCATCATTGGTTCGTTTTCGGTTATGTATTTGGCGGGGTTCAGCTTAAATAATCTGAGCTTAATGGCACTCACCATATCTACTGGTTTTGTCGTCGACGATGCCATTGTGATGGTTGAAAATATTGCCCGTTACATCGAAGAAGGTGACGATCCCTACCATGCTGCAATAAAGGGCGCTAAGCAGATCGGTTTCACGATTTTATCGCTGACAATTTCATTAATCGCCGTACTAATTCCTTTGCTGTTTATGGGAGATATCGTAGGTAAATTATTTCACGAATTTGCCATCACCTTATCGGTGACAATTATCATTTCTGCTCTGGTATCACTTACTTTAACGCCCATGATGTGCGCTAAATTATTGCGTCACACACCCACAGAACAACAAGGACGGTTCTACCACGCCTCAGGTAAATTTTTTGACTACGTTATTGCACGTTACGGCGTGGGGTTGAATTGGGTTTTGGAACGCCAGAGGGCGACGTTATGGGTCGCGATAGCGACATTAGTGTTCACCATTATTTTGTACATTTACATTCCCAAAGGCTTTTTTCCGCTACAAGATACCGGTATGATCCAGGGGATCTCCGAAGCCCCGCAGTCGATTTCTTTTTCCGCTATGGCTAAGCGTCAACAAGCGTTAGCGCAAGTAATTTTGCAGGATTCCGAAGTGGAAAGTTTGTCTTCTTTTATTGGTGTAGATGGTGTAAACACTACGTTGAATAGCGGGAGGATGCAGATCAACTTACGGCCACTGCACGAACGTCAACATAGCGCGACTGAAATTATTCAACGTTTACAAAAGCAATTGGCAAATGTGGAGGGTATTTCGCTTTATATGCAACCGGTTCAAGATCTAACGATCGAAACTCGGGTCAGCCGAACACAATATCAATTTTCCCTAGAAGACCCAGACTCGTCTAAACTGAGTGTATGGACGCCAAAACTCGTTGACGCATTAAAAAAAGCACCGGAATTAAGCGATATAGCCAGTGATTTACAGGATCAGGGCTTAGAGGTGACTGTTACGATCGATCGCAGCACAGCGTCACGCTTAGGCATTACCCCTGCCGCTATCGACAGCACGTTGTACAGTGCCTTTGGTCAGCGCATTGTTTCTACTATTTTTACACAGACTAATCAAAATCGCGTGATTTTAGAAGTGCGTCCTGAATTTCAGATTAGTCCTGATGCTCTTAAACACATATATGTCAGCGGTACGGGTGGTGCACAAGTTCCGTTAAGCAGCATTGCCCGTTTTTCTGAACATTCTTCACCTCTGGTGCTAAGTCATATTGGTCAATTTCCTGCTAACACCATCTCATTTAATGTTGCCCCAGGCTATTCGTTGGGCGAAGCGGTAGCGGCCATTAATAAGATCAAAGTAGCAGTCGGTTTGCCGGGAAGCATGCAACTTAATTTTCAGGGTTCGGCGTTAGCTTTTAGCGCTTCATTGGGTAACCAATTGTTATTAATTTTGGCAGCAATACTTACTGTCTACATTGTGCTTGGCGTGTTGTATGAAAGTTATATTCATCCCATCACCATTCTTTCTACTCTGCCTTCTGCCGGCATGGGTGCGTTGTTAGCGTTGATGGCGTTTGGGTCTGACCTCGGTGTTATTGCAGTGATCGGCATTATTTTGTTAATTGGCATCGTTAAAAAAAACGCAATTATGATTATTGACTTTGCACTAGATGCGGAACGCCACCAAAACATGACCCCTCGCGAGGCCATTTATCAAGCATGTTTATTACGATTTCGACCCATTATGATGACCACCATGGCCGCACTATTAGGTGCATTGCCTTTAATGTTGGGCAATGGCGTTGGTTCTGAATTACGTCAGCCACTTGGAGTTACGATTGTGGGTGGTTTAATTGTTTGTCAGCTGCTGACTTTGTTTACAACGCCGGTTATTTATCTAACGTTTGATCGATTGGCACGTAAAGTTAATCAAGGTTTATAAATGAGCATCTCAGCACAATTTATTAAACGTCCTGTCGCCACAACTTTAATCACGATCGGCGTCGCACTTGCTGGTATGGTTAGCTTTTTCTTATTGCCCGTTTCTCCGATGCCGCGTGTGGATATGCCGGTGATTTCCGTCTCAGCAGGCATTCCAGGCGCCAGCCCGGAGACCATGGCCAGTACCGTAGCCACGCCACTCGAACGTTCCCTGGGTCGTATTGCCGGCATTAACGAGATGACGTCAACCAGCTCACTGGGTTCGACATCCATCACCCTTCAATTCGATTTAAATCGCGACATCGACGGTGCTGCGCGTGATGTTCAAGCTGCCATTTCTGCAGCTCGTGTTGATTTACCTGTTGCGCTAAAAAGAAATCCCACCTACCGAAAATCTAATCCAGCCGATGCACCGATTATGATTTTAGCGCTGACTTCAGAGATCTTAAGCAAAGGACAAATGTATGACATTGCTTTAACCACGTTGGCGCAAAAGCTATCCCAGGTCGAAGGTATTGGTAATGTGGTGGTCGGCGGCAGCGCGTTACCGGCCGTGCGCGTTGAACTTAATCCTTTCGCTTTGAATAAGTACGGTATTAGTTTGGAACAGGTGCGTAAGTCCATCGCCAGTACCAATGCTAATTTACAAAAAGGTTCGGTTGAAAATGAAAGCCGGCGTTGGGAGATTGCCACCAATGATCAAGCAAAAAAAGCCAGTGACTATTTACCATTAATTGTTGGCTACAAAAATGGTAATCCAATTCCGCTCAGCAATGTTGGTGAAGTGCTTGATTCGGTAGAAGATTTGCGCAATGCAGGAATTGCCAATGGAAAACCTGCGATCTTACTCATTCTTTATAAGCAGCCCAACGCGAACATTATTGAGACTGTTGATGCAATTCGTACTCTGCTTCCACAGCTCGAAGCATCCATTCCGAGCTCAGTCACAATGGGAGTTGCGTTGGATCAAACTACAACTATACGTGCTTCGTTACATGATGTGGAACGAACTCTACTCATTTCAGTTGCATTAGTGGTTCTGGTGGTGTTCCTATTTTTACGTAACGTGCGTGCCAGCATCATTCCTTCCGTTGCAGTGCCTATTTCCTTATTAGGCACATTTGGGATAATGCTCTTATGCGGATTTAGCTTGAATAATTTCTCATTAATGGCGCTGACAGTTTCCACTGGGTTTGTGGTCGACGACGCTATCGTGGTTTTGGAGAATATTAGCCGTCATATCGAAGAAGGAATGAACCCGTGGAAAGCCGCACTGAAAGGTTCGCGTGAAGTAGGCTTTACAGTTATTTCCATGAGTATTTCCTTAATTGCCGTTTTTATTCCAATGCTATTTATGGGGGGCATTGTCGGCCGGTTATTCCACGAATTCGCGATCACTTTATCAGCGGCCGTGTTAGTGTCTTTAATAGTGTCTCTCTCCACTACGCCAATGATGTGCTCTAGATTATTAAAAACAAAAAATACGGATAAAAAAATAAGCAAACCCCGTCGTATTTATATACTTAGTGAGAAAGCTTTTCTGTGGCTACACAATAAGTATGATCGCATGCTTGACGCGGCGTTACGCCATACTCGTATCACGTTGCTGTCACTCTTCGCAGTTATCGGTTTAAATGTCTATCTCTACGCAATCGTGCCTAAAGGCTTTTTTCCCAGCCAAGATACGGGAATGATTGTGGGCTCTATTGTGGCGGATCAGGCGACCTCTTTCCAGGCGATGCTCCCTAAGTTGTCTGCCTTTGTTGAGGTGGTGCAGGCAGATCCGGCGGTGGAAAGTGTTACCGGCTTTACGGGTGGTAGCCGAACCAACAGCGGCCGAATGTTTATCGCTTTAAAGCCCCTCAACATACGCAAAGTTAGTGCAGAGGATGTAATAAATCGCCTACGCGGGAAACTTGCCAAAGTTCCCGGAGCCACATTATTCTTACGAGCACGGCAGGATATTCGTGTTGGTGGACGTATGAGCAACGCCACCTACCAATACACGTTACGAGGAGACGGTCTTGATGAGCTAAATATGTGGGAACCAAAAGTATTAAGCGCACTGCAGCAACTACCACAATTAACTGATGTGAACTCAAGTCAACAGGATAAAGGCTTACAGGTTGCATTAACCATAGATCGATCCACCGCACTACGTTACGGACTTACCCAGACCCTTATTGACGCTACATTGTATGACGCGTTTGGTCAACGCCAAGTGTCCACCATATATGAAGCACGAAATCAATATCACGTGGTCATGGAAGTGGCTCCGGAATATTGGCAGGATCCGGAAACCCTTAACCATATTTACGTGAGCTCCTCCAATGGAATGATGGTTCCTCTTTCTTCCTTTGCTCGTTTTGATATTAAAACTACGACACTGAATGTTAATCATCAAGGGCAATTTCCGGCAACGACATTGTCATTCAATTTAGCTCCTAATGTCCTTCTCAGTGATGCCGTGGTCGCCATCGAGCAGGCGACCGCTCAACTAGCGCTACCATCGAGTGTTCAGGGAAGTTTTCAGGGAACCGCAAAGACGTTTCAAGATTCGTTTCGATCGATGCCATTTTTGATTCTGGCATCTTTACTCACCATTTACATTGTGCTTGGGATACTTTATGAAAGTCTGGTCCATCCCATCACCATTTTATCGACCCTGCCTTCGGCGGGTGTCGGTGCCATATTGGCGTTATTGCTAGTAAAAATGGAACTTAGTATGATGGCATTTATTGGTATTATTTTACTGATTGGCATCGTTAAAAAGAACGCCATTATGATGATTGACTTTGCATTAGTTGCTCAACGAATCGAGAATAAATCAGCTCTCGAGGCAATCAAGCAAGCATGTATGAGACGCTTCCGTCCTATTATGATGACAACCATGGCAGCGTTACTGGGTGCAATGCCGTTAGCATTGGGTACCGGTACCGGCTCAGAATTACGGCAGCCCTTGGGAGTCACTATTATTGGCGGATTAATCGTAAGTCAACTGCTCACCTTGTTTACCACGCCTGTCGTTTACTTATATATGGATCGGTTTCGGGTTTTTGGTATGCGAATGAAGGCGCGTAGAGTTAACATTAACGGGTAACTCATCAGCTGGTGAGCAATCAAGGGAATAAAATGCATCTAAAACAAACCAAATTAATAAGATCATTAACGCTGGCTATAACCTATTCGACCATTGCGGCTTTGCTAAGCGCATGCACAATCGGCCCCGATTATGTACGTCCCACAGCAATCGCTGACGCAGACCTGCCCACTTCATTTAAAGAAAATTGGAAAACCGCACAACCCCTAGATCAACACATTCCATCCAAATGGTGGACCATCTTCAATGATGATAATCTTAGCCAGCTCATCGAACAAGTTGCGAACTCTAATTTAACCTTAGCGCAAGCGGAAGCAAATTATCGACAAGCCTATGCCTTAGCGGATAGCGCCACAACGGCTTATTATCCGTCGCTAAAGGGTAGCGTAGCTATAACTCGCAGTCATACACCAACAAACCATAGCACTGGAACAAACTCTTTTGGCATTACAGCTAATTGGGAGCCCGATTTATGGGGAAAAATTCGGCGCACAGTGGAGATGGAAAAAAACACCGCTTTAGCCAGCTTTGCCCATGCTCAAGCAACACTACTTTCCATGCAATCGCAACTTGCACAGAATTACTTTCAATTACGTGTCTTAGATGCGCAGAAAGAGCTACTCGGACGCACGGTAGAAGATTTTCGTCGCTCATTAACATTGACTCAACATCAATATAAGGCTGGCCTGGTAGCCTCCGATAACGTTCTTCTAGCAGAGACACAATTACGCAGTACTGAAGCTCAAGCATTGGATGTGGGCATTCAACGTGCCCAACTCGAACACGCCATAGCGCTTTTAATTGGGAAACCACCTGGCTCTTTTTCCATTCCGGCTATTCCAATTAGCAACAAAACCTATATGCCAAATATCCCTCAAATTCCGGTCGCTCTTCCATCAACATTATTAGAAAGACGTCCTGACATTGCCGCAGCAGAGCGCACAGTTGCCGCTGCCAACGCGCAAGTTGGCTTAGCAAAGGCAGCTTATTTCCCTGACTTAACCCTTAGCGCTTCTGGTAGCTATCAAAGTGGCACATTCGCACATTGGCTTACACTGCCCAACCGAATATGGGCAGTGGGTCCTGCGCTTGCTGCAACACTGTTCGATGCGGGTGCAAAGCGTATGCTCACCACCAAAGCGGTTGCCGCTTATGATGCCAGTGTGGCCAGCTATCGTCAGACTGTACTCACGGCCTTTCAAAACGTCGAAGATAATTTAGTTGCACTGCGCATTTTGCATGACGAAGCAGAAATGCAAAACCTGGCCGTTCTTGCAGCCCGCAAAGGGTTAGACGTCACCTTAAATCGATACCAAGCCGGCGCGGTAAATTATCTTAATGTGGTCACGGCGCAGACTGCGGTACTGAGCAATGAACGTACCAGTTTAAGCATTACCAACATGCGCTTAATCGCCACGGTAAAACTCATCGCTGCTTTAGGTGGGGGATGGGAGGGGGAAGACCTCTGCACAATTCGTGACGAGCGAACCAAAATCATGGCCCACGGAAGGCAGCACTCGGATGGCAAGACCGCCGGGTAGGAACTTGTTAAAAACGAACGCCATGATTTATTATTTCTGAAAACTGAAGGTTTGTAATGGAATCGATAGTAAAACAGGTTTCACCAAAGAATTTAGAGACGAGGCAGTGAAACTAGTATTGGAACAAGGGTTTAAGCAAAGCGAAGTTGCAAGGCGTTTGAGGATATCAAACAAAACCTCGAGCAGATGGGTCATTTTATCGGAGTCAGGCGTAAGCGATTAGGCTGCGTTGCAAGCAAGTGCGCAAATATAAAGCAACGATGGAAAGTGGGTTTGCAATTTAAAAAAGAGCAAGTGCACCCTCAGCGTTATGCGACAAGACAGGCCACTAGGTTGGATATATTTGAATACATCGAAGTGTTTTATAACAAAGTCAGACGATACTCAAAAATCAACAATCAGTCACCCGATGATTTCGAACAACAGTGGCTGGAAAAACAGAAGAAAAAAGTAGTTTAAACGACGCAGCATGGCGTCCGTTAATTTGAGCCTCTTCAGAAGAACGTACGTGTAGCAAGCGTTTAAAACAGGAAGTCGATTAGTCCGAGAATATTGCCCACCTACCTGAAGTTGCAAAGTGGACATGTTTATGCCACACCATTAATTCAAACACCATTTACACATAATCTAGGGCAGCACCATCATGAGAGCACATGAACCCATCATTACGTTGCGGTCATATGTAAAGGTCATAGCCACTTCTGCAAACTGCTATAAAACATGTCGTTTACTGCGAATTGGTTAACGGGTGCACCAGAATTATCTTAGTTCAGTTTATTTGTTCATCGGCCCAGTGGTCAACTGTTCTTTTTAGACATACTCTCCAATTTGTTCCAATCTATCCGGTATTTTGACTCAAAACCTTTGGTCCATCCTGACCTGAGATTTAAATCTGCCGCAAATACTCTGATAAGCTCCAATCCAATGGTAGAAGTTATATCTTTTGGTAAATCACTAACTGGACTATTCGGATCGCTGCGTCCAGCTATTAATACCGAAACCTTTTGCACCAGCAGTTGTTGTTGTAGTTGTACTTCTCTAAAATTAATTAAAAGCCATGGAAGACCGAGTTCTGTCCAAAATTTGCCGTCGACAGAGCCTCCGGACATACCTCCAAGGTTCAAATCTGACGAATAAAAATCAGAACCTAATTCTTGCCCGGTTAACTCCCTAAATTCGGCAACTATGAGTTGTTCAAATTCGACCTCGTCTTTTGGTAGATAAGTAAGCTCAAGAGATGCTTTCAATTTATCCCAAAGGACACAATCTCCCCTGGCCCCGTATTGAAGCGGTCTTCGGACAAATGCAGCATTTGCCAAAACAGAAGGCAAAGGCCATTTCGAATTTTGTTCGCTTTTTTCTTCTACCTCAGGAAAACTCGGCAACATGTAGGTAGTGATAGCTGTGCAGCGCTCGTTTTGTATAATCGCTTTTGAAATTGCCTGGTACACGGCTCCTGGTGCCTGAAAGTCGATATCTACTGGAGCAACAACCATATCGGCAGGCAGGTACTGAATTTGACTTTTGACGCATGACAGTCGATCGGAATTAGCATTAGCACTTGATTTGAAGTGATTGAGCGCATTTTGGTAAGCATCGGCATTAGGTTGGTCAACGGTTGTCTTGTCTTCACTTTGATAAACCACAAATATGATATGGAGGTCTAGGCCAGCATTGCACTCGAGGAAATCACAAGCTGTTTTGATAGCAATTTTTGCGGCCTCCTCGTTACTATATCCTTTAAAGCCGGTGCTAAATGTAGGCACTGAAAGCAACTTAACGTTGTTCTCGACAGCAACTTGGAAGATCGCCTTGTAACATTGCCGCAGTTTATCAATTCCATTTTCCTGGAGTGGAGCACAGACGAACATGCCTTTTTTTGCGCCCACGGTACCGGTAAGATCAACCACAGCTGTCTCATTTAGACACAGTTTACCGTTAGTTTGTGCAATTGCGATCTGTATAGGGGAAAATTGTTGAGTAACTGTTTTCCTGGTAAACAAATCGCTTATGCTGAATCCTATTCGTTCCATCTTCTTAGTCCCCATACAATAAATTATAGACAAGTCAGGGTATCGTTATTGACACCGCGTTCCCCATCGCTATGCGACAACCGTAGCTTGTTTAGACTATACATTCAATAGAAAGGCAAACCAATACGTAATATCCCTTAGGGTACATCGGTAATCCTCCCGCACGTTAATAGAGTAAGCGTCTGGGACAGTGCCGGCATATGGTACTTTTTGGCTGGGACTTCATCGAGGTAATTTCGTGTTGCGGTGACTTTGTGGTTACCAAAGTACTTGGGCACGCCCCATGCCGAAGAGCCGTTTGGCCGTACAGAAGCATTGCTCAACGATATAGCGACGATGGCTGATGAGTTTATTAGCCTGCCGTTGTCGCAGGGTGAGCGGTGTATTTCTTTGCGCTTTGTACATGATGGCGCTTTTGATGTGGCGTTGACGCAGCTTTTCCGGTTCACCGTGCTGGCGTAACCTTTATCCGCGTAAAGACGAGTGGGCGTGATGTGTGCGCCATCCAGGGCACGTTCAAGACGGTAATTGTCAAGCTAGTTGTCGCCTAAGTTAGTTATTTTTAGGCGGCTTTTTTATATTCGCAAGGCGGCTCCTTTTCTACTTTATGTTGACATGGATTGAGATGCACTTCTCGCACGAATGTCCAGTTTCGCGTGCGACGACTCCATCGTTCTGGATGGCGATTTTGTGCGGCTTCATAAACGGCACTGCGTTTGTTTAGCAAGGTAGCATGCCTGCCGGCATGGCGGTCGCCTGGCGTGACGAATTGGATTGCGCTATGACGATGTTCATGGTTGTACCACTGCACAAAGTTGCCAATCCAGCTGCGTGCAGCAAGGAGATTTTCAAAGGCATTTTCCGGATAAGCCGGCCAATATTTCAGCGTTCTGAACAGGGATTCCGAATACGGATTGTCATTGGAAACCGACGGCCGGCTAAATGACGGTATGACGCCCAGTGTTTGCAGTGTGGCCAACATCGTGGCGCCTTTCATCGGACTACCGTTATCGGAGTGCAAAATCACTTGATGCGGTTGGATGTTTTCTCTGGAGCAAATATCACGCATCACTTCACTTGCCGACTCACTGCTTTCTACCTCGTAAATCTGCCAGCCGACAATCTTGCAGCTAAAAATATCCATAAACAAATACAGTCATGTTGCGATTTCCTTTCACTTGACCTTTTATCCAACTTTTCAGGGTGAATTTGTTCATATTCAACTCGTCGGCAACCGACTGAATTGTCCGGTTGCCACGTGAATAAACTTTAACTAATGCTTGCTCTTTAAATGCCGATGAATACGATAATTTCATTGTGACCTATTGGTTGCTGCCAGCATAAATATTCTGCGTTATCTTGTCATTTACTTCTCCTCGAAGAGTGGATTTTCCACCTATTGAGGTGTCCGCGAAAATTAGACCACTACAAGTTTGTCTTCCTGCTCCCAGCACCGTCTCCGCTTACTTCTGCCTAAATTATCTCTTCCCTGGCATTGTCCTCCCATTTGGAAATCAATTGGGTTAACGTTACGTCGAGTTTGCGGGCGTGGTTAGAGCTGAGCCCCAACCTAACTGCTATCTCTGGAGTTATTGTTTTCTTCATAAGATTCAATAAGTCGAATAAGATGCCACGCTTATCCCAGGGAAGTTGTTGAAAAACATTTAGAAGTAAATTACCGTAGGCTTCGAGCGCATCTGCATGGCCCTCTTTTAACGCAAAATGCAATCCCAATATGCCATCAATATTTTTTGCAGTTATCACTCCCACTAGATCGGCGATACCAGTTGCCTGAAGATACGGAACGATGCCCTGCAGCAATTTGCTGTAGGCTTTAATGGAATTCGCCTGGCCATTTGCTAATGCATAACACAAACCCGACGTCCTCTCAGCCTCGCTTTTGACAAGAAATTCCGCCAGAACGCCAAGATCGTTCTCAGTAAGCAGCGGGGAAATGCCTTGCAGCACTTCATCCCAAGCTTGAACGGTCTCTGCATTGCCTTTTAACACCGCCACACCCAGTCCGGCCATGTTGCCTCTCTTGCCGCTTGTAGCCTCACCAGCTCCCCCAACTCATCGTGGGGAAGTGTAAATAGGAAACTTTTAAGTATTTCTCCCCACGCATTAATCGTATCTGCGCGGTTACCTGCTAACGCCAACCACACCGCTGATTGCCCCCAAGTATCTTTTGCGAGAAGCAAGGTCATCATTTGGTTGAGATGACTGGGGGGAGACAATGACACATAGCTTAGCAGCAATTCGCCCCAGGCTTTAATAGCTTCTGCATGGCCTTCCCGTAAGGCATAATAGAGGCCTTGGGTGCCTATCTGATCTTTTGCAGCAAACAACTCGATTAGCTGACTGAGGTCCTCGGCGCAAAATATAGGCGCTATTTCTTTCAGTAATTCGCCCCAAGCTTTAATAGCTTCCGCATGGCCCTCCCGTAACGCCCCATTCACTCCCGGAGTTTGCCAATCGTCTTTCGCCGTAAGTAATTCCACCAGTTTACTAGTACAGTTGTCAGGAAGCAGGGGGAGGATGCCACGAAGCAATTCAAGGTAGATTTTGATAATATTTGTCTGGCCATCGCGCATGGCAAAATACAATGTCGGTCTGCCCCGATCATCTTTTCCCGCCAGCACCTCAATTATGTTACTAAGATCATGGGGCGGAAGCACTGGCAAGATGCCTTGCAGCAATTCTCCCCAGGCTTTAACCGCACCTGCGTGCCCCGTTTGTAACGCTACACACCATCCGGATAAGCAATCATCCGCTTTTACATAGAGCAATGTCATCAAATGCCTGAAGTCGTCCGCGGGAATCAGCGGTAAGGAAGTCTGAAATATGCCGCTCCAGGCTCTGATGGCATCTTCATGGCCGTTTACTAACGCCAAAAGCAATCCGGGTTTATCGTGGTCATCTTTTGCAGCTAGCAAGAACATTAGCTGGCTGAGATCATCGGCAGAAAGCAGCGGGATTACGCTTTGCAGTAGTTCACCCCAGGCAATAATGGCCTCTGCATGGCCTTCTCGTAATGCCCAATACAACCCAGGACTTCCTTCACTATCTTTCGCAGCAAGCAGGGTTATGAGCTGACTGGTGGAAATGCTGCGTAACTGTTCAAGTGACCCGGAATACTCTTTGATATCTTCCGGACAACCTTTTTTTTAGGCATTACAGAGGAGCTGAGTGCTGAACAGTAAGTTAGATGATTGACTGTAATCTCCCTGTGAAGAGAAAGAGGCTTTGCTTTGGTCAGAAATCATTTGCATAATTAAGATTCTTTCTTGTTGAACTTGCTATGTAGGGTTTATCTCATAACAGGGTGTCGCGCTCCGATTGTACTGGATTTTTTTATCTAAACCGGACTTCAATAATAATGGCTGCATTGCTGTCACCCTCCGAAGGCCACCACATTTTCAACTGAGATTTTTATTAGGACGGAGATAAGTGCCCTTCTTTAAAGTGGTTTGGCCGCGTAAAAACCTTTGGCCTCAAAAAACTTCCCCGGTAGGGAAAGTCCGTTCCGCAAGCGCAGTGCATGTACTGCCAAACCTTTGCTTCATTGCGTCTAGGCGCCGTCTTTAAATGTCGCATGGAGAAGCAATGCACTCCAGGCAATTTTGAAGAAGTTCAATTGACTTTGTAGCGTTGCGCGCTTTTCGCAAATCAGATCCCCATTTGAATAAAAGCGCTACAGGCTCGATTGCACGCTTTTCCGATTCCTGGACTGCGTTGCTCCTCCTTGTAACATACAGGTTGCCGCGGCGTCGCGGTGCAGCAGGAGATGCAGAATGCCTGAATTCTGCCTGCGGAACAGATTTCTTTGCAAGGAAAGTTTTCTGAGCACCAATAAAATTATGCTGCCAGCAAATAGGAAAAGCGGCACTCACTAACCTCTTTCACCCAAGAATTTAGGGTGATCTATTGTTCCTTTCCAGACGAGATAATATTAGTCAGCCTTGAAACAGGGGTAACGAGCGCTTATCCAGCCGGCGCAATAGAGGCTGAAATATGAGATTTTTTGAAAGAGAAAAATGGACAATATAAATTACTCAAGAAGACCTTTCATTCAGCAAAGCCAGAACAGTATGGAACCGACAGTTAGCGGAACAGAAGAACATATTCAAACCGAAATCCACCATGCTGTAACTCTCTGTAGAGAACTTTCAGCAGGATCAGGTTACACGGATTCAGAACAATTTATCACTCTGTTCCTAAATATTCAGCATAAAGTGCAGAATGGTTATTGGGATAATGAAGCAATTGAGTATTTCACAAGTATGTTAGTCACGTTATTCTCTTCTGCTGCCAGCGATGTTGAAAAAGCTCAGCAACTTATTACTATCCTGGGGAAAGTAGCTGCATATGGTTCTGGTTCGGGTAAGACGCTTATTGAGCAGGTAGTAAAGACACTGGAGGAGCGAAATGAGGATAGCGAGCCTATTTTTTCTCCCCTTCCAATTGAAATCGCTTCGAATCTATTTCGTTATTTAAACAATCAAGCACTTCGGACAATGCGCTTGGTGTCTAAGGCTTCTTGCGACATGGCAGAGCGAAAATTAACTGATAAAACAGTGAATTTTATAAAATTAAAAAGCGGAAAAGTCTCCTTGTCCGATTTATGTACTTATTACGAATCACTTAGTCTGCCCTTGGTGAGCATAACGATTAAATTTAAACCAGAGGATCTAAACCTATTTACCCAATTCATGGATAGCCTGTCTGAATCTTCTGAAATAAAAAAAATTAAATTATCGATGGCCGGCAATGACTTAAATGAATCAGCGCTAGTAGCTTCGACACTGTCCAATATTACTACTTTGAATGTGGAAAGGTGTCAAATAACCCCCATACAAGCACAGCACATTGCCGGGATGACAGGTCTTATTATTCTGGATATTGGTTCCAATAACTTAGAAGATATCGGAACTCAGCACATTGCAGGGATGACGAATCTCAAACGGTTAGATATAACGTTAAACAAACTAAAGGCCGAAGGCGCCCATCATCTTGCAGGAATGCAAAACCTCACTTCGCTCGCTGTTAGTATGAACGATTTAATGGACGCCGGAGCGGAGCACATTTCAAAAATGATAAGCCTCACTATGCTGGATATTGACAGTAACTGTTTAGGGGATAGCGGAGCTAAGCACATTTCAACAATGTCGAATCTTACTTCATTGAATATTGGCAATAACAACCTATCCAAAACGGGGGCTATGCACATTTCTGAGATGCCCAATTTAAGTACCCTGAGCATTTGGGGTAACAGCCTTGGGCCGGAAGGGGCCCAGTATATTTCACAGATGTCCAATCTCACAGGGCTAGAGATAAGCACCACTGAGATAAAGAATGCCGGAGCAGAGCATATTTCCAACATGACGAACCTTACTTTTCTTGGAATAATACGTAACGAATTAACAGACACCGGAGCGGCCTTCATTGCAGAGATGCCAATGCTTAAAACATTGCACATAAATCATAACGGTCTCACCCGGGCAGTAGCAAAACAAATTGGCGAAATGTCGAATCTAACTGCCCTGGAAATTCGTGATAACGCGTTGGGAGAGGATGGAGCACAAGCCATTTCAGAAATGACGAATCTCACTACGCTGAAAATTCAGGAAAATTTTCTCACTGACTCTGGTGCAGAACATATTGCGAGGATGTCGAATCTGACTAAATTAGAAATTGGCGATAACGATATAGGCCCTGGCGGGGCCCAGCACATTTCAGGGATGACCAATCTTAACACCTTGAATATTCGCTTTAACCATTTAGGACCAGCAGGAGCGCAGCACATTTCAACGATGTCGAATCTGGTTACGCTGGATATTTGGAAGAACGGCCTGGGAAGACAAGGGGCCCAGCACATTTCACGGATGTCTAATCTCAAAATGCTGGATATAAGCAACAATAAGATAAAGAATGCTGGAGCAAAGCATATTTCAGCGATGACAAATCTTACTGCATTAAATAGAAATGATAACGGCCTGACAGCAAAAGGAGAGCAGTACCTTTCAGGAGTGCCCACGTGGCCGAACTGGTTTTAGAACAGATTTTAATCGCACTAGCACAACCTGAGCTCACTGAAAATTTCCATTCTCGGCCACTCGTCAGTGATAAGCCTAATTTTTAATGTAATTTAAGATGTGCGTAAAGTCATTTCTTGCCATAGAAGCGGTATAGGTCGCGTCATAATTGGCGCTGCCATGCCACCCTTGATCCGTCCGCTGAAACGTGCAAAGTTGCTCGAGTTGCGGGCCGTAAAATCACCTCACGGCATATCACTGCTGCTAACAGTTTTGATTATGGGAAAGGGGGTGCGATAAAAGCATAGGGAAAAATGGGGAAGAGTTTGCATTCAGAGTTTTCTGAGCAAGAGTGAAATCAGCAGTTTCATTTATTTGCCGACTTCGATACAAAGGGTATCTTAGGCCGGGTCCCTGCTAAAAAGGAGTTTCAACTACTTTCCTAGTTTCATTATCCCCACTAGATTACGGTCGTCAGCACCCACACAGTGGTAGTTGATCAACTACTAGATACTAAGCGCGAAAAACTAATCTGTCTTCTCAAACCTATTGGTTCCGGCGGTGTTCCTGGGTTATTCGACGCGATAGATTACTGCCAATAAGTTTTTTTCAGTAGAAGGCATCCTAAATAAGTTTATAGGTCGAGTTAAGATGGGGCCTTGCAAGAAATGGTTGTTGCCATTGGCAATAATGTATGACGTTCTCAGATCAAAAAAATAAGTAACGCTTTTTCAGCCAGCTAGAAAAGGCTGAATGTGCTGTGTTTTTCGGGATAGAAGAGATGAATGGGGCTAGTTACAGGATATGTACTTTCAATCTGCAAAGATTAAATCACAACAAATCAACAGGGAAGGATAGCAGCCAAAATGAAATTAACAAAGCTGTCCGGCTATATCAAGAACTTTCAGCGGGATCTCTAGCGAAATCGTGCCAGTTTATGGGCATAGTGCTCAGTATCCAGCGGAGCGTGCATGCTTCTCAACGTAAGGAAGAAATAGGAAGCTTTGCAAAGGAGCAGTTAAGCGACCTATTTTCTAATACGGGTAACGCTTCTGAAATAGAGGAACTAGCTCTCCTTTTGTTGAACCTGGCCACCACGACAGCTTCGATAAATTACGTATCTTATGAATTGCCGGTGACACGGGAAATTGATGCGTTGTTGGAGCAAGTCAAGAAGTGGATAAAGGAGGCGAGAGAACTGGAAAAACAAGAAAGACAAAGCCAATCAATTTTTGAGCTGCCTTTGAAAGATGTGGATTCTAAAATACTAAATTATTTAGATAACTCATCACTTCTAGCGATGCGCTTAGTGTCAAAAGTTGCCTCGGTTAGGGCGAGCGAAAAGCTTAAGTCAACATTCATCGATTTTGAAAAAATATGCAGTTCGAATCTGTCCCTATTTCATTTGTGTGAGTTATACGAGAACCTTACTCTGCCCTTCATAAGCGTTAAGGTGAACGTTAGAAAAGACAAACTGACGTTATTCACCCAATTCATGAAGAGCCTGTCCAAGAATTCCAATATAAAATCAATTGAATTATGTATGGCTTACAGTCACCTGGGAGACTCTGGAGCGTTCGTTGTATCAACGGTATCGAATATCATTAATTTGAATATTAGCGGTAATGGAATAACGCAAGT